>JBEBWH010000105.1:0-9460 GCA_040392305.1 Bradyrhizobium sp.
CCCCCCCCCCCCCCCCCCCCCCCCCCCCCCCCCCCCCCCCCCCCCCGGCCGCGCCCCCCGCCATCCCATTCAGAAGCGTATCACCGCTTTTCCCCGCAGCTGCCCTTGCTCCATTGCGGCAAATGCCTCCGGCACCTCGGCAAGCGGGACAATTCGGTCAATGGGAATTCGCAGCTTCCGGCTCGCGCAAAATTCCGTAAGCTGAGCAAGTTGCCGGTATGTGCCCATGGCCGTGCCGACAATCCGCAGGTCCATCGTGAACAGGCGCACGATGTCCACCGTTGCGGCATAGCCCGACGTCGCTCCCGGCGCGACCAGAACCCCTGAGCGGCGCAGGCACTTCAGAGAATGCGGCCAGGTCGGCGCCCCGACGACGTCCATGACGGCGTGAACCCGCTCCGGCAACTGCGCTCCCGGTTCGAATGCCGCATCGGCGCCGATGCGCTGGGCGAACTCCCGCGACTCGGGACTGCGACCGGTCACCCATACGCGAAAGCCTGCGGCTTTGCCGAGAACGATCAGCGCGGTTGGAACGGCGCCGCTCGCTCCCTGAACAAGGAAAGAGCCACCGGCCGGAATATCCGCCTTCTCGAACAGCATTCGATAGGCGGTAAGCCATGCCGTCGGAAGGCATGCGGCCTCCTCGAAGCTTAGCGTCGGCGGCTTTGGAATGAGGTTCTCTTGCGGCACCACCACATATTCCGCGAAGGTGCCGTCATATCGTCCCGACAAAACCCCGAACGAGCCCGACTGGTTGATAATCGGATAAACGATAACTTCGCGACCATCGTCGGTCACGCCAGCCGCATCCATACCTAGAATACGGGGCAAATCTGCTTCGGTTAATCCGGCCCCACCCCGCCGGCGCAGCGCTTCACCACCACGCAGCGATGACAGATCGTGATGATTGAGCGACGCGGCTATGACTTTGACCCGAACCCAGCCTTCAGGGGCCAAGGGCATAGGCCTCTCGCCGATCGTCAGGCCCCGCAGCGGATGTTCGGCAACAAAACGCTCGACATAGGCAGCACGCATATCAGCGCCGCAGCCCGGCCGCCAGAATCCGATCTTCCGTCCGATCGTACATTGACTCGATCAGATCGTGAAACTGCTCGCGCACGACACGGCGCTTGACCTTTTTGGCCGATGTCAAAGCATCTTTGACCTTATCCAGCGGCGTCGGAATCAAACAGAATTTCTTGATCTGTAGAGCACGGCCAAGCTTGGCGTTCGCACGCTGGATCTCTTCTTCGATCAGATCAACGACCCCGGGAAATGCTGCCAGTTCAGCATAGGAGGAGAGCTCCTTCCCCTGCTGCCTGATCCACGCCTGAACGGGCGCCAGCTCAAGCTCGATCAAGGCGGTAAGGTACTTCTCGCCATGGCCGAACACGATCGCCTCGGAAATATAGGAGCTGAGCTTCAATTCGTTCTCAATCTCCGCAGGGTTGATCGTCTTGCCGCCGGCCGTACTGATGGCGTCGTTTTTCCGACCGATCAGGCGCAGATTGCCATCGTGGGTCTGCTCGGCGATGTCGCCAGTGTGGAACCAGCCATCCTGCAAGGCTTTCGCCGTTGCCTCGGGAGCATTCCAGTAGCCTGAGAACAACATTGGCGACTTGAACAGAATCTCTCCGTCGGATGCGAGCTCCAGTTCCGTGCCCGGCTGGGGCACCATCAGTTTTCCGATCGTCCCCGGCCTTGGAAAGCTGTCTTGCTGATAGGCCACCGCGCAGGCGGCCTCGCTCAACCCATAGGCTTCACGGATATCGATGCCCCAGACGGCCCAAAGGGTTGCGACCTCGATCGGCATCATCGCCGACCCCGTCTGGGCGCGCTGGACCCGATCCAGCCCGACCGTCGCCAGCAGTCGGCGGAAGACGGTCCGCTGCAGCAACCTGAGCAGCGCTCCATCGACGAACGAAATCGGCTTGCCGTCCCATCTTGCATGCACAATCCGACGGCCGGCACGCATCGCCAGCCCGTTGATGGCACGCGATAGCATCGAGCCGCTATCCTGCTCGACCGCCAGCTGGACCGCAATTTTCTGAAAAAAGCGGGGCGTCATCCCCTGGACTTCCGGCCGCACCTGCCGGAACACATCCACAAGCTCGGCTTTTGGAGGGGCAAAGTGCGGCTGCAGCTTCGAGACGAGCGGGACGATCTCGGACACCATCGCCGACGCCACATGGGCCGTGGACAGGAAAGCCACGGTGACATGCCTACGTTCGCGAATCGGCGGGAAACGAAGTACCCACTGTTCGCCAACGAGGAGCCAGGCTTGATGGGTATACATCACGCCTTTCGGCCGCCCCGTCGTTCCCGAAGTGTAGATGATCCGGGCCAGATCAGTTGACCGGCTCTTGTCGACGAGGCGGTCGAACAGAGTCGCGTCAGCAGCAAGGGCTTTGGCTCCAATCTGACGTAAATCCTTGAGGCTGACCACACGAGCGCCGTGAGGCAAAGCGCCAACAGTTCCGACGTCGCCTTCCATCAACACAAAGATGGAGACGGAAGAGGACGGCTCGGATGCCGCCGCCTCGATGGCGCAATTGAGGTGCTCCATCCTCTGGCCAAAGAATGCCGTTGGCGTTGCATCCTGGAAGATATGAGACACTTCCGGAGCTGAACTCGTCTGATAGATGCCGACGCAAACTCCGCCCGCGGCCAGGCCACCGAAATCGGCGATCACCCAATCGATCGTGGGGTCGCCCATAACCGCCGCACGGTCACCGTGCAAAAAGCCCAACTGCGCCAGCCCCGCCGCGGTCTCGGCGATCGCCGTGCCGAATTCGCCCCACGTAACCTCCCGATAGCCGCCATCGACCGGAACCGCATATACCGCATTGTTCGGCTCCTGCCGCCGCCGCTCGCGAACGATCGCCGGAATGGTCCAGCCGGATACCTGCGATGCCTCGACGCGTGGCGGCAATGTTTCCCAGAAGAAATGCTTAGACATTGACAGTGCTCTGAAGAACGACGCTTTGGATCGTATGGGTGAAATGGAGAGGTCGCGCGGCTATTCGGCCGGCGCAACCTCGTTGAGACGCCCACGCCGCTTCACCCACGAAAAGAGAGATGGTGCGACGAGCGCGAAAACGCACAGTCCGACGAGCACCGCGCTGATCGGCCGCGCGACAAAGATCGACAACTCTCCCCCGCTGAGGAAAAGCGTCTCGCGCAAGGACTTCTCAAAGATAGGTCCAAGCACAATGCCGAGAACAAGAGGAGCCATATCGAATTCGAGCCGCCGGAACACGAACCCCAGAAAGCCGAAGGAGAACAGGACGATCAGATCCCAGGCGCTGCCACGCAGTGAGTATGTTCCAATGATGCTGATGACAAAGATGCTGCCGATCAGAATGTGCTGCGGCACATGCAGCAGGCGCACCCAGATTCCGACGAGCGGCAAATTCAGGATCAGCAACGCGATATTGCCGATATACATCGAGGCCAACAGCCCCCACACGATGTCTGGATGCTGAGACAAAAGAAGCGGTCCGGGCTGAATTCCCTGGACAATGAGAGCGCCAAGCAACAACGCCACATTCGGCGTGAAGGGAATTCCCAGGCTTAGAACCGGAACGAGGGCCGACGTGGATACAGCGTTGTTCGCGGCCTCCGGCCCAGCGAAACCCTCCACGGCTCCTCGTCCAAACTCCGCCTTGTGTTCACGGGCGAGCCCTTTCTCCACACCATAGGATGCAAAAGTGGAAGTGAGCGAGCCAGGCCCCGGAAGCAGACCGATAAGAAAGCCAATCCCCGAACCACGGACAATCGCGGGCCACGCCCGTCTCCACTCCGCGCGCGTCGGCACCATGTCTCTTAGCCGCACCGATTCAGCTCGCGGGAATCCTGTTTTATTGATCAGAAGCTGGAGCAACTCGCTCATTCCATAGAGACCGAGAGCGACCGGCACCAGATCGAAGCCGAGGGTCAGGCTTTCCGTGCCAAAAGCAAAGCGAGTTCCGCCGCCGACCGCGTCAACGCCGACAGTTGCGAGGGCGACGCCGATCAGAAGCATCATCATGTTCTTGGCCGGATCGCGGCCGGTGATACGCACCAGCGTGATCGCCCCAAGCGTGGCCAGCATACAGAATTCAGGCGACGAGAAACGCAAAGCAACGTCCGTCAGCACCGGAGTGAACAGGCTCAGGCCAACGATGCTGATCGTGCCCGCAATAAAAGAGCCGACGGCGCAGATCATCAACGCGGAGCCGGAGCGCCCCTTCTTTGCGAACTCGTAGCCGTCGATGGTTGTTACGATCGAACCGCTTTCGCCCGGTATCTTGAGGAGAATGGCCGTGGTCGATCCGCCATACATCGCTCCATAGTAGATGCCAGCAAGCATGATCAGGCCGGTCACGGCAGAAAAATGCAGGGTGATGGGCATGAGAATTGCCATCGCCCCAAGCACGCCAAGGCCCGGCAGAACGCCGGTCGCAGTGCCAACCAGAGCACCCACCAGCGCAGCCATGATATTTACGGGCTGAAGCGCGACGGAGAATCCGCCAATCATCGCATGCAGAACATCCATCACGTCAAGCTCCGGGCCATAGACTGAAGATCTTCCCCACCGGCAATGAGAGTTGAAGGAATTTGACGAACAACAGCCATAAGAAAACTGACATAGCCGCACTGGCTATCAATGATTTTGGCCATGACGCGTCACAGAGACGGGCCATCAGCGTCATAAAAATGAACGATGTCAGGATCGTCCCGAGAACGCCCATGAAGGCAACAAAACCAAGACAGAGGCTGCCGACGATAACAAGACGAAACCAACCTCTGCGATCCGGCCACGTTCCAACTTCGTCGCTGTGCTCTTGCGGAGCCGCGCCTCTTAAAGTGACGAGAATGCCCACCGCAACCCAGAGAACGCCAACCACCATTGGCGTTCCTCCCTCGCCGCTTCCCGGCGGATCTCCTGCATCCAGTTGAAACGCCCACCAGGTGTAAAACACACCGAGCAGCGTCATCATGGCGGACGCGAGGCGCACCTGCCCCTGGGTAATGCGTGAAAGGCGTTCCATCCCTGATCTTTCAATTTATCAATAGGCGCCGCAGCCAGGCCTACCCGGATGCGGCGCCGATGCCACGACCTTACTTTGCCTGAGTCTTCTGAGCCGCACCAATTGCGTTGTAGATCTCGGTGAAACGCTGGGTTGCAGCCGCTCCATCGACATACTTCACGACGATGTTCTGCGTCGAAAGAACCTTGATGAGATCGGGGTCGCCCACCGCCGTCTTTACGGCGCCGACCAGAGCCTGCCGCACATCTGCGGGAAGTCCCTTAGGCGCATAGACGACATAGTCACTTGTCGTCGTAACGTCATATCCAAGCTCCTTGAACGTCGGAACCGGATGGGTCTCCACACGCTCGGGGGCGAACATGGCAAGACATTTGGCCTTCCCCGCGTCAACCTGACCACGCAGCGTCGGCCAGGTCAGATTGACCAGCTCCGTATTCTTGCCGAGGAACGAGGCCATGCCATCGGCATCCCCGCTATACGGAACGAAGCGAACGTTGATTCCGGCGCTCTTGGCGAAGCGATCCCAGGTGTATTGATTGAGCCCGCCGGCGATGCTCGCCACCTTCAGCTTCCCGGGATTCTCCTTCGCATATTTCACCATCTCCGACAGAGTCGAGAACGGCGTATCGGGCTGCGCACATACCACGCTATAGAGAGAGCCAATGCCGCCAAGAATATCGTAGGTCTCGGGAGACCCCCACGGCAATCCCGGCACGGCATGGACGGCGATCGTCATCGGGCTGTTGGTCGCAACACCAATCCGATAGCCGTCAGGAGCGGCGGTAACGACCTCCGTCACACCACGAGTCGCCTTGCCACCGGCGACGTTCTCAACCGCGACAGTCTGCTTGAGCGTCTTTTCCATCGCCTTTGCGAGCGCGCGCCCGATGGCGTCGGAGCCGCCTCCGGCGGGATAGTTCACCACAAGGGTCACTGTCTTGGTCGGATACGACGTATCCGCTGCTGCACCGCTCGCAATCGTCGCCGTTACGGCAATTCCGGCGATAAGCTTCGCCAAGGTCATAGTAGTCCTCCCAAAAAACGTCTCTCTAGTCGGTTGCTGTGAGATTGCGCTTCTTATCTTCCACGAAGGGGGTCTTTGCCCCATTCACGAGCGCTCAATAACTTCGATCAGAAGCCCGAGGGTGGACGCAGGACGTGTCCAGTTTATTGCCCCACCCCGCGGGCGCGCTGGCGGATCCGCCTCGAATTCCATCGGATCCTTCAGCACCCATTGCACACCCTGCTCCGCCCATACCTTCATCATCTGATGCAACCCCCGCACCTCAAGACTGAGCGAGAACAGGCCGCCGCCTCTTCTCTCGAGAAAGCGAGCAATCGGGCTGCCATTGCCCGACGGCTCGACGAACGACAGAGAGCCATCACCGATTTGGGCTGAAACATATCGGATTTGCGCCGGCGGACTCTCGAGATGCACAGGCTCACCGAAGGGAATTGTCAGCCCGAGAGTCTCGAAGAACTTTCCCGCCAGCAATGCATCATGAACAGCGACATTGATCGTGCCGACCTTCAAAATCTCGAACCCCACCCGGATCCCTCCGATCTATGCCGGCGGGATGGCGAGAAGCGCTTCCGCCTCCTTGAGGTTCGCGAGTTCGGCACGCTTTTCCCTCAGTTTGTTTCGCATCACTTCAGGCGGCTGAACCAGCGCACGCTTGTCCTTGAACTGGGGAATGACATACCGACCGATCAGTTCGATCGATTGCATAATGAGATGATGCGGCAGAGAATCGAGCCGGAACCAGACTTCGTCCGCACCGAGCGTTTCAAAACGCTGGATCATCTCGATGAAATTATCGGGACCTCCGATAATGATCGACCCGGACTCGTTCCTGAGATAGTCGAGATCCTCCATCACCGAGCCTAGCTCGGCGATTCCCTTCATATAGGCATAGTCCGGAGAAAGCGTCGCCAATCGCGCATAGGCGTCCCCGGCAAGTTTGCGCTCTTTGACAATGACCGCACCAGCCTCGTCGATTGCCTGCTGCGTTGTCGGCGCGCAATGAGCGGTCGTATTCAACGCTATGGCATTATTGACGCGAACACCTGCCGCTTCGGCACGCGCAGCTTCATCACGATAAATCTTGATCGCTTCTTCGACGTAACCCCAGCCGCGCTCCACCGCGCTCGTGATGACGCCCAGCCCTTTTTGCGCCGCACGACGGAGGGAATCCGGCCCGGTTGACGCGACGAAAATCGGCGGGTGAGGATCCTGCAACGGCTTCGGAATCAAGCTGCGCGGCGGCACCTGGAAATGCTTGCCTTCAAATGTGAAGGGATCATTCGTGAACGCCGCTTTGATCAGATCGATTCCTTCTTCCCACTGTTCGCGCGTGCTGTCGACATCGACGCCGAACCCACGCAGCGTCAGCATCGTATTGCCGCGCCCTGTTCCAAGTTCGATACGGCCGCGCGAAAGAATGTCCTGCGTCGCAATCCGCTCGGCCACGCGCAACGGATGATTGATCCGATAGGGCATCAGAGTGACCGCATGCCGGAAACGGATACGCTCGGTTCTGGCAAACAGATAGGGATAGAGACACTCGGGAGCTGAAATCGAAGCTACACCGATGGCGAAATGCTGCTCGGACGTACCGAAGACGTCGAATCCCATTTTGTCCGCAAGCTGAACCTCTTCGACAAGATCCCAGTATCGCTGAGAGTAGGTTTGACCCGGACGAGGATCGCCTTCAGACAAAAATCCGAACTTCATGAACTATTCCTCTCGTTAGACAGCGACACGCGATCAACGCGTCGATCCAAGAATGACGTCCGCATCGGGGACACGAATGACTCTCAACGTGACGATGGATCTATTCCGGGCTGATAGAACACCAATGGATTTCCGCTCGGATCGACCAACTGAAAGCGAAGCTCGTGCGCGCCTTCGATCAGATCCGACTTTGCCAGCCCCCGCCCTTCAAGAGCGCGCCACAGAGCGCGAATACCGTCCACTCGAAACGCAGCCATACCGCCTGCGCGCATCGAGCCCGGGCAACCGGTCGCCTCCTGCGGACTAGAAAGCGCAAACGTTGCCTGCCCTGTGTCAAACGCCGCCCATCGGCCGCCCTCTTGAAACTTCAACCGAAGCCCCAGAACGTCGCGATAGAATGCGACTGAAGGCTCCATGTCGGCTGCGACATAAATAACCTGGCCCAGTCGCTGAACTCCCATTAGCATCTCACTTATTAACTCGTTAGTTGGTAAGCTAACACGATCCCGTCTCGTGTCAACAAGCAAGTTGGCCGGACAAAAAATCGACAGACCGCGCCCCGAGCAACAACAAGGATCAACGATGGCCGACACCTACGGCGAGCTCATTCTCGAGCAGATCGACGAGCGCCTGCTCCGTATTATTCTGAACAAGCCACCAGCAAATGCCCTCGACACGAAGATGCTTCGCGACCTGAAGGAAGCACTGACGTCTCAGAGCGCGGCCAGACATCCGCCAGCCGTTGTGCTGACAGGCGCGGGCGACAGATTCTTCAGTGCCGGTGGCGATATCCGCGAATTTCAAAGAGAAGGATCGCGGTGCGCGCTGGAGCGGATGAAAATTTTTCACTCGGTTCTATGTGAGCTGGAACATTATCCCGCCCCCGTCGTCGCCGCGGTGCGCGGCTTCGCCGTTGGCGGAGCTTTTGAGTTCCTTCTCTTCTGCGACTACGTGGTGGCGTGCCCCAGCGCCCGGTTTGGCTTTCCTGAAATCAACCACGGACTTCTTCCCGCAGTAAAAGGCATGCGACAGGCTGCGGCAATGCTGGGGCGACGCGCTGCGAGAGCTCTCCTTTATTCGGGAGACCTGATAAGCGCCGACGACGCGCTCGCGATCGGCGCCATCGACGAGATCGCCGGGATCGACGAAGTCGATTCCAGGGCCACTCTTGTCGCCAAACAAATGCGGTCGAAGGATCAAACGCTGTTCGCCGCCATCAAGAATTCCATGGCCAGATCATTCACGCTGACCGATGCAGAACTCGAAGAGCTCAGCACTCTCGACATGCAACGTTACCTTGATCGTAGCGAGACCGCCGAGGCTCGCGCACGGTTCTTTCAGAAAAACAGGGGCACTGAAATCAGATGACATCAGCACTGCGCATCGAATTCATGAGCTATCCGGAAGTATCGGCAGCAATCGCAAAGGGAATGAAAACCGTCATCGTCCCTTGCGGCGCCATCGAGCAGCACGGTCCACATCTTCCCCTGTGCATGGACTCTGATCACGCCGAGCATCTCGGAGAACTCGTCGCCGGCCGATTAGGTGGAACACTCGTCGCCCCGACCATCAGGGTCGGCTGCTCGGCGCATCATATGACGTTTGCAGGGACAATCTCGCTTCGCCCATCCACATTCGAGGCGGTCTGCCGCGACTATTGCGAAAGTCTCGCCGCGCACGGCTTTACCCGCAT
>JBEBWH010000106.1:0-9436 GCA_040392305.1 Bradyrhizobium sp.
CGATGCCGGGCTACAGGATCGAGGTGGTGGACGAGGCGGCCAAGCCGCTGCCGGCGGGCACGATGGGCTCGATCGTCATCAAGCTGCCCTTGCCGCCGGGCTGTCTGCCGACGCTGTGGCAGCAGGATCAGCGCTGCAAGGAAGCCTACTTCAACGAATTTCCCGGCTACTACAAGACGGCCGACGCCGGCTATATCGACGAGGACGGCTATGTCTTCGTCATGGGCCGCACCGACGACATCATCAATGTCGCGGGGCATCGCCTCTCCACCGGCGGCATGGAGGAAATTCTCGCCTCTCATCCCGACGTTGCCGAATGCGCCGTGCTCGGCATCAAGGATGCGCTGAAGGGCGAGGTGCCGTGCGGCTTCCTCGTGCTGAAGGCGGGCGCGGCGAAGTCGCCGGCCGAGATCGAAAAGGAAGTGGTGACGCTGGTGCGCGAGAAGCTCGGACCGGTGGCGGCGTTCAAGCTGGCGCTGACGGTGGCGCGGCTGCCCAAGACGCGCTCGGGCAAGATTTTGCGCGGCACCATGAAGAAGATCGCCGATGGCGATCCCTGGACCACGCCGGCGACCATCGAAGACCCGAAGGCGCTGGATGAGATCGCGGGCGCGCTGAAGGAGCGTGCCTGATCGCGGCGATGGAGCGCAAGGCCTTGGCCGTTGCGCTTCGTCGGCTTGCTCGATGTGGCGGAGAGCGGCGCGGTCCGCTCCGTTCGATGCCGAATTCGCCGGGCGGCGGCGTATCGTCCTTGTCCGCGACCGGGCGCTCGCCCTACAAAACCCGCATTCCGCGCCACACCCTGCGCGGCTTCATGCCTCTCCCGCCGGACCCGTCCATGCCGATGCCCTCGTTACGTCTCCTGATGCTTGCCGCTCTGACCACATTCGCGCTCGCAGGCTGCGCGCAGTTCGAACGGAAGCAGGATCCCGCCGTCACCGCCAATTCGGCGCAGGAAGACGATGCCTATTGCCGCCGCGAGGCCGGCGAGCCGGGCTCGGCGCGCTATGGCGAATGTCTGAAAATCCGCGAGCAGAAGCGCCAGGCGTTCAGCGGGCGCATCGAGCGCACGCACCGCAATCTCAGCGAGCGCATGCTGGACGGCCGCTAGGGCGTTTTGGCGCGACGCGCGCCCTCGACACGATCAGAATGTCCGGGGCGTGATCCGATTCAGCCGAACCGGATCGCGCCGACAACGCGGCGGGCGCGCTTACTCGTCGTCCTCGGCCTTCTTGCCGCCGATGGTCTTGAGCTTAGCGAACACGGCATCGACGTTGAGGTCGTCCTTCTGCCGGTCGGTCGGCTCGGCCTCGTCGTCCTTGCGGGTCGTCTCCGAGGCGGGCAGCAGCGTCGCGCCGCCATATTGCTGGGTGGTGGGCTTTTCCTTGGCCGCGCGCTGAACCTCGAAATCGAGTTCGATCTGCGAGCACAGGCCGAGCGTCACCGGGTCCATCGGCGTCAGCGTCTGCGCATTCCAGTGGGTGCGGTCGCGCACGCTGGCGATGGTGGTCTTGGTGGTGCCGACCAGACGCATGATCTGCGCGTCCTTCAGCTCGGGGTGGTTGCGCACCAGCCACAGAATGGCGCTCGGCCGCTCGTGCCGGCGCGACACCGGGGTATAGCGCGGCCCCTTTTTCTTCTTGGCCTCCGGCAGGCGAACCTTCGATTCGCTGAGGCGGAGGCGATGGTTGGGGTCCTTCTCGGCGCGCTCGATTTCTTCGCGGGTGAGCTGGCCGGTGGCGATCGGGTCCATGCCCTTGATGCCCTGCGCGGCGTCGCCGTCGGCGATGGCGCGGACCTCGAGCGGATGCATCTTGCAGAAGTCGGCCACCTGATCGAACGACAGCGCGGTGTTGTCGACCAGCCAGACGGCGGTTGCTTTCGGCATCAGCGGCGCGTTGCTCATGGCAAATCTCCTTTGTGCCTCGCCCACCTCGTTTCCGGAGGCGAAGCCGTCTGGTCATCGACGATGACGGGAATTCCGGCTATATACGCCTGCGAAGGTATTTGGCGCAATGGTTCTGGCGTCGGCCTTGACAGGGCCGTAAAGCTCGCCCAATTCCAGACACGTAGGCGGACCGTTTTCTGAAAGCTTCCGATGCGGAGCGTTGCGGTCCCGGGATAGCACATATGCAGGCCAAGCCCCCCCTCAAGGTCGTCCTTTGTTCCCCCCGCGGCTTCTGCGCCGGGGTCGTGCGGGCGATCGACACCGTGGAAAAGGCGTTGGAGCTTTACGGCGCCCCGGTCTATGTCCGCCACGAGATCGTCCATAATCGCTATGTCGTCGACAGTCTGCGCGCCAAGGGCGCGATTTTCGTCGAGGAGCTGGCGGAAATCCCCGTGACCGACGCGCCGGTCGTGTTTTCCGCCCACGGCGTGCCGAAATCGGTTCCGGCCGAGGCCGAACAGCGCAATTTCTTCTCGCTCGACGCCACCTGTCCGCTCGTCACCAAGGTGCACCGCGAGGCGGCGATCCATTTCAAGCGCGGCCGCGAAATCCTCCTGATCGGCCATTCGCATCACCCCGAGGTGGTGGGCACCGTCGGCCAGCTCCCGCCCGGCGCGGTGACGCTGATCGAAACCGCGGCGGACGCCGAGAATTACACGCCGAACGATCCGGGCAATCTCGCCTTCGTGACGCAGACGACGCTGTCGATCGACGACACCGCCGAGATCGTCGCGGTGCTGCGCCGCCGCTTTCCCGATATCGCCGGCCCGCACAAGAAGGATATCTGCTACGCCACCACCAACCGCCAGCTCGCGGTCAAGAAGGTGGCGCCGGTGGTCGATGCCCTGATCGTGGTCGGTGCGCCCAATTCGTCCAACTCGCAGCGGCTGCGCGAAGTGGCTGAGCGCGAGGGCTGCCGGGTCACCGTTCTGGCGCAGCGCGCGGCCGATATCGACTGGGACAAGTTCAGCGATATCAAGAGCCTCGGCATCACCGCGGGGGCGTCTGCGCCCGAAGTGATCGTCGAGGAGATCATGGACGCTTTCGCCGAGCGCTTTACGCTGCAGGTGGAAACCGTTTCGGCCGCCGAGGAGAACGAGTTCTTCCCGCTGCCGCGTCCGTTGCGGCCCGACCGCGCGGCCGAGTAGGGTCTGGCTCAGCGGATCGGCCAGGCTCCGCTCCCCGTCCGCGAGCCCTGGTGAATCCGGGAGCCGCGCGGGTTTCATTGATGATTGCCCGTGTTCCTTTGATCCCGAAGTTCGCGTCAAGGGTGCCGCAACGCTATGCGAACTTCGGAAGAGGGAGACGAGATGGCGGTCTATACCGACGTCTCCGCAGAGGAGCTTTCTGACTTTCTCGGCGGTTACGATATCGGCGAGCTGTTGTCCTACAAGGGCATCGCCGAGGGCGTCGAGAACTCGAACTTCCTCCTGCACACCACGGCCGGAAATTTCTTTCTCACGCTCTACGAGAAGCGCGTCGCGCTGCACGATCTGCCGTTTTTTCTCGGCCTGATGGGGCATCTCGCCGGGCATGGCATTCGCTGTCCGCAGCCGGTGAAGGCGCGCGACGGCCGCACGCTCGGCACGCTGGCCGGGCGTCCTGCCGCCGTCATCGATTTTCTCGAAGGGGTCTGGCCGCGCCGCCCGCATGCCGGGCATTGTGCGGCGGTGGGCGAGGCGCTGGCGCGGATGCATCTCGCCGGTCGCGATTTTGTCATGGCGCGCGCCAATGCCCTCTCGGTCGGGGGCTGGCGGCCGTTGTTCGACACGGTGGCGGCGCGCGCCGATGGCGTACAGCACGGTCTGCGCGATCTGCTCGCGCGTGAACTCGATCATCTCGAAGCCAACTGGCCCTCGGCGCTGCCCGAGGGCGTGATCCATGCCGATCTGTTTCCGGACAACGTGCTGTTTCTCGGCGACCGGCTGTCCGGGCTGATCGACTTCTATTTCGCCTGCAACGACATCCTGGCCTACGACGTCGCGATCTGTCTCAATGCCTGGTGCTTCGAGCCCGATCACGCCTTCAACGTCACCAAGGCGGGGGCGTTTCTCAACGCCTATACGCGTTCGCGCAAGCTGTCCGAGGCCGAACAGAACGCCCTGCCGCTGCTGGCGCGCGGAGCCGCGTTGCGATTTCTGCTGACGCGGCTGGTCGACTGGCTCAACGTGCCGCCCGGCGCGCTGGTGAAGCCCAAGGACCCGCTCGAATATGTGCGCAAGCTGCGCTTCCATCAGGGGGTCGGCAGCCTGCACGAATATGGCATCGCACAAGCCGGATGCGTGGCGTGAGCGCTGCCCCGGCTGCGGTCACGATCTTCACCGATGGCGCCTGCTCGGGAAACCCCGGTCCCGGCGGGTGGGGCGCGATTCTGCGTTTCGGCGACGTCGAGAAGGAAATGAGCGGCGGCGAGGCGATGACGACCAACAATCGGATGGAATTGCTGGCCGCGATCTCCGCGCTCGAAGCGCTGAAGCGGCCGTGCTCGGTCGATCTCTACACCGACAGCCAGTATGTCCGCTCCGGCATATCGAGCTGGATTCATAACTGGAAAAGGAACGGCTGGCGCACCGCCGACAAAAAGCCGGTCAAGAACATCGACCTCTGGCAGCGCCTCGATGCCGCCCTGCACACGCACGATGTGCGCTGGCATTGGGTCAAGGGGCATGCCGGACATCCTGAGAACGAGCGCGCCGACCAGCTCGCGCGCGACGGGCTCGCGGCGGCGCGACGCCCGGCCTGATCCGACCGGCTCGCGGTGAATGCGGTGCCGCCGCCGGACCCGGTCCGGCGGCCGGCTGTCGTCATCCGCTCAGAGTTGACCCAGCAGCGTGTCGCCGCCCGAGACCTCGACCTTGCCGGGGCTTTCCTCGATGTTGAGCTTGGTGACGACGCCGTCCTTCACCAGCATCGAGTAGCGCTTCGAGCGCAGCCCAAGCCCATTGGCCGAACCGTCGAAGGTGAGGTCGATCGCCTTGGCGAAATCGGCATTGCCGTCGGCGAGAAACAGGACGTCGTTGTTGAGGTCGGTGTCGCGCTTCCAGGCCTTCATGACGAACACGTCGTTGACCGAAACCACCGCGATGGTGTCCACGCCCTTGGCCTTGATGGCGGCGGCATTCATGGTGATGCTCGGCAGATGCATCTTGTGGCAGGTGCCGGTATAGGCGCCGGGCACGGCGAACAGGGCGACGGTCTTGTCCTTGAAGATATCGGCCGTGGTCTTCGCCTGCGGGCCGTCTTCGGTCATGATGCGGAACGTGGCTTCAGGCAGCCGGTCGCCAGCCTTGATGGTCATCGTGCGTCCTTGTGGTTGGATTCGACAAAACGGGGAGCAGGCAGCTTAGACCATTTGCGACGGCGATGGGTATATGTGGGTCTCGTCGCGCTGTCGCATTGTACGACCCAGGCGAATGCCCGAACCTCGCCTCTAATCCAGATTGACGTTGAACTCGTAGGACTTGTTGCCGCCCACCAGCGTCAATTTGAGCGCGGCTCCGGCAGGCTGCGCGCCCGGCGGCAGGCCGTCGAGATCGAACGCGAAGCGCATCAGCCCGTTCGGTGCGTCGCTGACGCGCTCCGGCGCAGGCAGCGCCCAGTCCGAACTCGGGCCTTCGACGAACAGATCAACCTGATGCGCGTTGCCGGCGTTGACGTCAACGATCACCCGCCGGTCGCCGTCGCGGCGGACGTCGACCACGGTCAGCGGGATAGCATCGCCGACTTTCGCCGGTTTGGGCACGCTGTCGAGCGCGGCGGCAAGCGCGCCATCCTCGGTGCTGGCGGCGCTGACGAACGGCAGCTCCATCTTCGCCTCGGCCGGCACGCAGAGTTTTTCGCAGATCGCGTAATTGACGTGCGCGCGCAGCGTCACCGGCTTGTCGGCGTTCTTCGGTACGATGCGCAGCGGCAGCACCACCTGCTGATTGTAACCGAACGAGTGGCCGCCAGCGCCGTCGGGGAATCGCGCCGGCGCGGGCCACAACACGGTGACCGCCTCAACGTTGTCGGATGCGGTGAAATCGAATTGCGCCGGGATGCCGGAGTCGCCGGGCGTGCGCCAGTAGGTCTTCCAGCCCGGATTGAGTCGGAAGGCGATGCCGCCGAGCAGCACCGGACCGCTGCGGGAACCCGCCATCAGCCGCACCGCGGATGCGCCTTCCTCAACCCAGGCGGAGCTGTCCTGCGCGTAAGCCACAAATGTGACGAAGCTTGCCGCAATCGATGCAGCGAGGCCGGTGAACAGCCGCGATGGCACTTTGATCGTCATGTTGCGTTTTTATAGTCGGTCACGGTGGCGGGCCACTGAATTGCTTGTGATTGCAAATATGCGCGCGGTCGCGGTTGATTGACATCGCAGCGCCCACGATATCAGGATGGTGACGGCAAGGGAGTCGGAGAGATGGACCCCACAGGCGAATGGCCGAAAGGCGGTTTGGGCAGCCCCGGACATGGCGAGGCGGGGCCGATGGAGGCCAGCCAGGGCTATCTGGACGGCCAGATGCTAATCGCCATGCCGGTGATGGAGGACGAGCGCTTCAGCCGTTCGGTCATTTACATCTGCGCGCACTCGCCTGAGGGCGCGATGGGCATCATCGTCAACCGCCCGGCGCGCGCGATCGATTTCGCCGATCTTCTGGTTCAGCTCGAAGTCGTCGACACGGCCGATCAGATCAAGCTGCCCGGCAATGTCGAGATGATGAAGGTCATGAAGGGCGGACCGGTCGAGACCGGACGGGGCTTCGTGCTGCATTCCAGCGATTTCTTCATCCAGAATGCGACGCTGCCGATCGACGAGGGAATCTGTCTCACCGCGACGCTGGATATTCTCAAGGCGATCGCGCAGGGCCATGGCCCAAGCCGCGCCATTCTTGCGCTCGGCTATGCCGGATGGGCGCCCGGCCAGCTTGAAACCGAAATCCAGAGCAACGGCTGGCTGCATTGCCCGGCCGATCCCGACCTGATTTTCGGCGCGGATACCGAGGACAAATATCCGCGCGCGCTGCGCAAGATCGGCATCGATCCCGGCATGCTGTCGAATGCGGCCGGCCACGCCTGAGCGCGAATCGTTTTGACCTTCTGACAGGTGCGAATGTCGCGGCGGTCAGCCTGCCGCGACGAGGCGTTCGTCGGTCAGCAGGCGCATCGCCGCGGTGGCGTCCATCGGCTCGCCGAACGCGAAGCCCTGACCGAATTCGCAGCCGATCTGATACAGCTCCACCGCATCGGAATCGGTTTCGACGCCTTCCGCGACCGTATGCATGCCGAGATCGTGCGCCAGCGTCACGATCGATTTGAGGATCACCGGCCGGGTGCCGCGGCTCGTCGCGCGCACGAAGGACTGATCGATCTTGATCGTGTCGAACGGGAAGCGATGCAGATAGGACAGCGACGAGTGTCCGGTGCCGAAATCGTCGAGCGACAGCCCGATGCCGAGGTCGCGAATGCGCTGCAGCATCTGCGCGGCGCGCTCGGGGTTCTCCATCACCAGCGATTCGGTCAGCTCCAGCTTCAGCGTGCCGCGCGCGACGGACGAGCGTGACAACACGTTGCGCACGTCGTGGATGAGGTCGTGCTTGAGGAGCTGGCGGGACGAGACATTGACGCTGACGAAGATCGGATTGCGCGCCCGCATGGCGTGCTGCCACACCGCGAGCTGCCGCGCGGCCTGATCCATGACGAAAATGCCGAGCTCGGTGATGAAGCCGCTTTCCTCGGCGATGGCGATGAATTCGGACGGCCCCATGCGGCCGAGCTTGGGATGGTTCCAGCGCGCCAGCGCCTCGAACCCGGCGATGGAGCGATCCTCAAGCCGCACGATCGGCTGATAGAGGATCGCGATCTGGTCGCGCTCGATGGAGCGGCGCAGATCGGACTCCAGCGTCAGGCGATCGATCCGACGCGCCCGCATCGCCGGCTTGTAGACGTCGATGCGGTCGCCGCCGATGCGCTTGGAGTGATACATCGCAAGCTCGGCGTCCTTGATGATGTCGTCGCTGAGCGGGGTCTGCGCGTCGCTGAGCGCGAGCCCGATCGACGCGGTGATGAAGATCTCGCGTTCGTTGAAGGCGATCGGCGCCCGGATCGTCTTGCGGATGGTTTCGGCGAAGGCGGTGATGCGGGCGGCGTTCTGCTCCGACAGCAGGATCAGGCCGAACTGATCGCCGGCGATCCGCGCCAGCGTGTCCTGCGGCTTGAGGAACCGCGTCAGGCGGCGGGCCAGCGTCAGCAGGATGGAGTCGCCGACGGCGATGCCGACGGAATCGTTGACCTGCTTGAAGCGGTCGAGGTCGATCACCATCACCGTCGGCTTCAGGTCCGGCATCGATTTGGTCAGCGTCGCCACGGCGCGCAGCCGGTCCATGAACAGCGTGCGGTTGGGCAGTCCGGTCAGGTTGTCATGCACCGAATCGTGCAGCATGCGCTCCTCGGCGTTGCGGAACGCGGTCACGTCGGTCAGCGTGCCGACCACGCGGGCGACCTCGCCGTCGGAGCCGACCACCGGCCGCGCCTTGAGGGCGAACCACATGAAATGGCCGTCGGTCGTGCGCAGGCGGAAATCCTGATTGAGCCGGCCGCGGCGCTGGTCGAGCACGCTGTCGAGTGCGGCGCGGAAGCGGTCCTGATCGAGCGGATGCAGCACTTCGAGCCAGTTCGCCGCCGGTCCTTCCAGCGCGCCGCGCTTGAGACCGAGCAGGGCCTCGGTTTCCGCGCTGGTGAACACCTTGTCGGACGAGACGTCCCAGTCCCAGATCAGGTCGCCCGAGCCGGTCAGCGCCAGCGCGCGCTGTTCGATATCGGAGGCGAGGCCCGTCGGTCCGCCGCCGCCGGCGAAAGCGTGCTGCATCACCGTGAAGCCGATTAGCATGACGATGAGGACGAGGCCGCCGAGCAGCGCCGGGCCGGCGATGTCGTTGGCGAGGCCGCCCATCACCGCGATGCCGGCGGTGATGACCCAGACCACCAGCAGGAACCAGGTCGGGATCAGCAGCACGGCGCGGTCGAAACCATAGGCGGCGAGATAGACGACGAGCGCAAAGCCGAACACCGCGATCAGGACCAGCGAGATGCGCGCGATGCCCGAGGCGACCGCCGGATCGAACAGCGCCAGCGCCACCAGCGAGCCGAGGAAGGCGAGCCAGCCGAGCGTGATGTGCGAATAGCGCACATGCCAGCGGTTGAGATTGAGGTAGGCGAACAGGAACACCAGCAGCGTCGCGGCGAGGATCGCCTCGCTGGAGGCCCGCCAGATGCGCTCGGCGCCGCCGGCGGTATCGAGCACCTTGCCCCAGAAGCCGAAATCGATGCCGATATAGACGAGCACGGCCCACGCCAGCGCGGCGGCCGCCGGAAACATGATGCTGCCCTTGACGACGAACAGCATGGTCAGCACCAGCGCCAGCAGTCCGGCGATGCCGATGACGATGCCTTGATACAGCGTGAAGGAGTTGACCTTGTCCTTGTAGGCTTCCGGCTCCCACAGATAGA
>JBEBWH010000107.1:0-9393 GCA_040392305.1 Bradyrhizobium sp.
CCGGTCCGCGCAAGCCGAAGTCAGGCCCGAAGGGCGCGGCGCCCAAGGAGCCGGCCAAGGTGTGAGCCTTGCGCTGTCGTCATTGCTGGGCTTGACCCGGCAATCCATCCTTCTTTGAAGATGGACACGCGGGTCAAGCCCGCGTGTGACCACGAGAGAGGACGGCACGCCGGTCGAAACAGAATGTGCGCCCCACCCTTCCCGCGCTCGGGAAAGTCAGAGCGTTTTCGAGCGGAGCATGGCCCAAAGATATCCTCGGGGCTTGACCCGAGGGTGGGAAGCGGTTCGCGTGAAGAAAACGCGTCAGAACAAATCAAAGAGCTCCGTTTCTGATTCCATCGAGGGGCGGAAAAGCTCTAGGGAGGGAGTTTTAGCGCACGATCACCACCGGCGCGTCCGGCAATTCGTTGATCCCTCGCCGCCCCGTCGGCGGAAAATGCCGCGCCAGATGCGCGCTGATCGCGGCGATGCCGTCGAGCACGCCGCGCTCGAACGCGCCGCGCCGGAACGCGGCCTCCATCTCGCGGCAGATATCGGCCCATCCGGCGGCCCCGACATGGGCGTCGATGCCGCGATCCGCAACGATCTCCACCGTATGGTCCGCGAACAGAAGATAGATCATCACGCCGTTGTTCTGCGCCGTATCCCAGATGCGCAGCAGCGAGAACACATCGATGGCGCGCTCGCGCACCGACTGGTCGCCGAACAGCGGCGCGCCGTCGAGCGCGGTTTCGATGACGAAGCGGATCTGCCCGCGATGCGTGGTCTCGCTGGCGCGGATCGCATGTTCGATCGTCCGCAGCGCACCGGTCGGAAACGCCCGGCGCAGCGGCCCGCGCGTGGCCAGCAGATGACGGCTGATGCGTTTGAATCCCATCGTCACCACCGCCCCGATGCGCCGCCGCCGCCGAACGAACCACCGCCGCCGGAGAAGCCGCCGCCCGAACCGCCGCCGCTCCAGCCTCCCCCGCCGAATCCGCCGGACCGCGAGCCGCCGCGATAGCCGCCCGCGCCAGGACCGCCGAAGCCGCCGAGACCGCCCGACATCAATGTAAAGACAAAAGCGATGCCGCCCGCCAGCAGCGCCACCGGAATCGCGCTGAGAAACAACCAGGTGATCAGCCCGACGCCGCCGCCCGTCGCCAGCGCGCCGACAAAGCGGCCGAACATGGCACGGAAAACGCCCCCGAACGACAGCATCAGGATCAGCAGAATGGGGATGAGCTGACCGAGATTCTCCCAGTCCGCCGTCGGCTGCGGCTGGCGTCGCGGCGGCAGCTCTTCGCCATCGATCACGCGCAGCATGCGATCGACGCCCGCCTCGATGCCCTCATCGAACTGCCCGGCGCGAAACCGCGGCACGATGATCTCGTCGATGATGCGCTTGGCGGTGGCGTCGTTGAGCGCCCCCTCCAATCCGTAACCGACCTCGATGCGCAGCGTGCGATCGTCCTTGGCGACGATGAGGATGGCGCCGTCATCGATCCGCTTGCGGCCGATCTTCCACGCCTCCGCCACCCGCAGCGAAAACTGCTCGATGGTTTCCGGCTGCGTTGTCGGCACGATCAGGACCGCGATCTGGCTGCCCTTGCGTTCTTCGAACGCCTGGAGCTTCTCCTCCAGCGTCGCGGCCTGCGTCGGCGTCAGCATCGCGACCTGATCGACGATCCGGCCGGTGAGCGGCGGCACCGCGACCTCCGCCGCCGCCGGCCACGCCGCGAACAGCAGAAGCGCGATGCACAACGCCTTGCGGCAGAAGGCCCTCGCCATGCCGATCCGACTCACAGCGCGCTCCCGCCGCTTACTTCTTCGGCGCCGGCGTGAAATCGACCTTCGGCGCGCTGGAGATTTCGTTCTCGTTGGCGACCGAGAAGTTCGGCTTCTCTCTGTAGCCGAACATCATCGCGGTGAGATTGGAGGGGAACGAGCGCACCGTCACGTTATAGTCCTGCACCGATTTGATGTAGCGGTTGCGCGCCACCGTGATGCGGTTCTCGGTGCCCTCGAGCTGGGCCTGAAGATCACGGAACAGCGCATCGGACTTGAGCTGCGGATAGTTCTCGGTCACGACCAGCAGCCGCGACAGCGCGCTGGTCAGCTCCGACTGCGCCGCCTGGAATTTCTGGAATGCGGCCGGGTCGTTGAGCACTTCCGGCGTGACGTTGAGGCTGCCGACCTTGGCGCGCGCCTCGGTCACGCCGAGCAGCACATCCTTTTCCTGCTGGGCGAAGCCCTTCACCGAGTTGACGAGATTGGGCACGAGGTCGGCGCGGCGCTGATACTGGTTGACGACTTCGGACCAGCTCGACTTGATCTGCTCATCCTGCGACTGGATGGCGTTGTAGCCGCAATTGGTCAGCGTAAGCGTCGACAGGATCGCCAGCAGGGTGAAGAATTTGCGCATGGGTATCTCCAGATTGGCGGGTAGGCAATCGCGTGGCCTGTCATTTGTTCCAGACCCCGACCGAACGTTCAAACGTCTCGCCTTTCGATCGAGGGACGGTATAGTAACGATATTCACGCCCGCCAAGAAACAGACAAGCCAGCGACAGATGGGGTCGGAGATGTCCAACATGCCGGAATTGATCAAGGCCAGCGCCTGCGCGGTCGTTGACAAGCTGCGAGGCGGCGAGGTGACGCCGCTCGACCTGCTCGACCTGCTCGAAGCGCGTATCGGCGCCGTCGATGGCGCGGTCAACGCGCTGCCGGTGCTGTGCTTCGACCGCGCCCGCGCCCATGCCCGCGCATTGATAGACAGGCCGATGGCGAAGCGCGGCCCACTGTGCGGCCTGCCGGTGCCGATCAAGGACCTCACCGAGGTCGCCGGCGTGCGGACCACATTCGGCTCACCGATCTTCAAGGACCATATTCCGGAGCGGTCCGATGTGCTGGTCACGCATCTCGAAGCCAATGGCGGCGTGGTCTACGCCAAATCCAACACGCCGGAATTCGGCGCAGGCGGCAACACCTTCAACGAGGTGTTCGGAGCGACGCGCAATCCGTGGGATACGTCGCGCTCGGCCGCCGGATCGTCGGGCGGCGCGGCGGTCGCGCTTGCCACCGGCACCGCCTGGGTCGCGCATGGCTCCGACATGGGCGGCTCGCTGCGCAACCCGGCGAGCTTCTGCGGCATCGTCGGACTGCGGCCCAGCATCGGCCGCGTTGCCCATACTCCGGCCGGAAAAATCGACGGCACGCTCGGCGTGCAGGGACCGATGGCGCGCAATGTCGAGGACGTCGCGCTGCTGCTCGACGCGATGACCGGTGAAGAGGCAACCGATCCGTTATCGCTGCCGCGCCTCGCCACGCCGTTTCTCGATGCCGCGCGCAATGGCCGGCGGCCGCGCCGCGTCGCCTATTCGCCCGATCTCGGCATCACGCCGGTCGACCCCGAAGTGGCGGCGCTCACCCGCGCGGCGGCGCAAAAGCTCGCCGACGCCGGCGTCATCGTCGAAGAGGCGTCGCCCGATCTGCGCGAAGCGCACGAATGCTTCCATGTTTTGCGCGCGGTCGATTATGCCATCAGCAAGGCCGAGCTGTTGCGCACCCATCGCAACCTGCTCAAGCCCGAAGTGGTCTGGAATATCGAACAGGGCCTTGCGCTGTCGATGGACGAGGTCGCCCGCGCCGAGGCGCAGCGCGTCACGCTGCTGGCGCGCGCGCGTGCGTTCTTCGAAACCTACGATCTGCTGCTCTGCCCGGCCACGATCGTACCGCCTTTCCCGGTCGAAGAGCGCTATGTCGCCGAATGCGCCGGGCACAAATTCGACAATTACGTGCTGTGGCTCGGCATCGTCTACGCCATCACGCTGACCGGCTGCCCCGCGCTGTCGCTGCCCTGCGGCTTCACTGCAACCGGCCTGCCGGTCGGGTTGCAGATGGTCGGGCCGCCGCGCGGCGAAGGAGCGTTGCTGGCAGGCGCGAGGCTGATGGAAGACCTGCTCGGCCTGCGCGACGCCACCCCGATCGATCCGAAGATCGCCGCGCAGCGCGCCGCATAACTCGCGCCAAACATTCCGAGGCCAGCATGACCTACCAGTTCGCCACCGTGACCCGCAAAGGCCGCGTCACTATCGTCACGCTGAACCGGCCCGAGGTGATGAACGCGCTGCATATCGACGCCCATACCGAACTGCATGACGTCTTCAACGCCTTCGCCGCCGATCCCGAGCAATGGGTCGCCATCGTCACCGGCGCGGGCGAGCGCGCCTTCTGCGCCGGCAACGACCTCAAATGGCAGGCCGCCGGCGGCAAGCGCGGCTGGCAGGCCAGCGGCTTCGGCGGGCTGACCTCGCGCTTCGACTGCGACAAGCCGATCATCGCCGCCGTCAACGGCGTCGCGATGGGCGGCGGCTTCGAAATCGCGCTCGCCTGCGACCTCATCATCGCCGCCGAGAACGCCACCTTCGCCCTGCCCGAACCGAAGGTCGGACTTGCGGCGCTGGCGGGCGGGCTGCATCGCCTGCCGCGCCAGATCGGGCTCAAGCGTGCGATGGGCATGATCCTCACCGGACGGCACGTCGCCGCGCGCGAGGGGTTCGAACTCGGATTCGTCAACGAGGTGGTGCCGAAGGGCGAAGCGCTCGCCGCCGCCGAGCGCTGGGCGGAGACGATCTGCAACAACAGCCCGATGTCGATCCGGGCGTCGAAGCAGACGATCCACAAGGGCCTCGCCGTGTCGCTCGAACAGGCCATCGCCGGGCAGCGCGACTATCCCGGCGTGCAGGCCATGGTCGCCTCGCAGGATTACATCGAGGGACCGAAGGCGTTCGCCGAAAAGCGTCCGCCGCGCTGGCAGGGCAAGTAGGCCGCGCCTTCCATGTTTGTTTTCCGTTATGGCCGGGCTTCGTCCCGGCCACGTTTTATTCCGTTGAACCGTGCAGACAGTGTGGATGCCCGCGACACGCGGGCATGACGGCAAGGGCGAACTCTCCGCGCGTTTCAGACCCCACCGGATGGATCGTGGGTTACCGCCCGGTGAATTTCGCCGGCCGCTTTTCCAGAAACGCGGTGACGCCTTCCTTGAAATCCTCGGCCGCGCCTGCGCGCTGCTGAAACTGGCGTTCGAGATCGAGTTGTTCCTCGTAGGAGTTCTCCGGGCTTTCCCAATACAGCCTGCGGATCAGCGACAGCGCCACCGTGGGGCCGCTGGCAAGTTCAGCCGCAAGCTTGCGCGCCTCCGGCATGAGGTCGGCGTCATCGACGACGCGATTGACGAGGCCCCATTGCTGCGCCTTCTCGGCCGGCAGCCGCTCCCCCATCAGCGACAACTCGATCGCCCGCGCGCGGCCGATAAGGCGCGGCAGCAGCCAGGTCGAGCCGCAATCGGGCACCAGCCCGATGCGGCGGAACGCCTGGAGGAAATAGGCCGAGCGCGCCATCAGCACCATGTCGCCCATCAGCGCGATGCTCATACCCGCACCGGCCGCCGGACCATTGACGGCAGTGACAAGCGGACAATGCAGATCGCGCAGGCGGCGCAGGAACGGATGAAAGGCGGTCTCCAGCGTTGCGCCCGCGCCGCGCCGCAGCGAGTGCTCGCCGGTCTGCTGGTTGCGCCCCTGCAGATTGGCGCCGGTGCAGAACGCCCTGCCCGCGCCGGTCAAAACCACGCAGCGCACCTCGTCCCTGCGCTCGCCGATCGCATCGAATGCACCGGAAAGACTGCCGAGCATCTCCACAGATACCGCGTTCATCACCTCCTGATGATCGAGCGTCACGGTGGCCACCGCATCGGCGATGTCGAGCTGAACATGAGCAAACTGCATGGCACTTTCACCCGCCTGTTGAAGGGCCGCGCCTACGCGGCCGTCGTCGCATCAGCAAATGGGACGCCACGGCAAAAGTCAAACGGATGTATGATCGGCGCAGTCGCAGGCATCGTCAGATGCGCGATTGCGCGCTCAATCGCAATTCACGCAGGCCTCATCCATCTCGACGAAATGATCGTCCGGGGTCTGCGCGGGCGGCGGCGCGGCCGCATCGACCTGATGCGTCACGATTTCGACGCCCTCGGCCAGCGTGCGATGCACCGGGCAGCGATCGGCGATCTTCAACAGCCCCTCGCGCTGCGTGGCGTCAAGCTCGCCTTCGAACATGATGTCGCGTGTGAAGCGATCCTTCGCCGTTGCGGTTTTGGCCGTGTGGCCGATCTCCACCGTCACCCGCTCCAACGGATAGCCCTTGCGCTCGGCATAAAGCCGGCAGGTCATCGCCGTGCAGGCGCCGAGGGCGGCGCTGAGAAGCTCATAGGGACTGGGACCGGAGGCGAGCCCGCCGACGTCGCGCGGCTCGTCGGCAAAGAAACGCGGGCCGGTCGCCGTCACTTCCACCTGGAATTTTCCGCCGCCGGTTTCGGCCACACGCACCCCCGCGAGCGGCGGCTCGGCCTCGGCTTCCGCATCCGGGGCCGATCGAATGAAGCGCGACGCCCATGTGGCGATGACCGCGGCCGCATAGGCGGCATCCGCCGTGCGGCTGAGAAAATGATCGGCGTCGTCGAGCGACACAAAGCTCTTCGGATGCTTAGCAGGCAGAAACAGTTCGGTGGCGTTGTCGATGCCGACCACGCTGTCGCGCGGCGCATGCATGATCAGGAGCGCGCGGCCGAGCGTCCTGATACGCTCGTGCTGGTTCTGCGCCCGCACATCGCGCGCGAAATCCGCGCGCAGCCGGAACGGCCGGCCGCCGATATCGACGTCCACGCTTTGATCGTCCGGCACACGTGAAAGATCGACATCGATCTTGCCCAGCACATCGGCGGCATCCGCCGGCGCGCCGATCGTCGCCACCGCCCTCACCGCGGGCAGCGCGCCTGCGGCGGCGATCACCGCCGCGCCGCCGAAGCTGTGCCCCACCAGCAGCGTCACGGGCATGCCCGCTTCGTGCATCGCCTGCGCCGCCGCGACGAGATCGCCGGTGTCGCTCGACAGCCCGCCGCCGAACTCACCCTCGCTGTCGCCAAGCCCGGTGAAATCGAACCGCAGCGTCGCGATCCCCCGTGCCGCCAGCGCCCGCGAGACATGAACGGCGGCGCGCGACGCCTTGCTGCATGTGAAGCAATGCGCGAACAGCGCGTAGGCGTGCGGAGCCGTGTCGTCCGCTGTTTCCAGCACGCCTGCGAGCCGCCGGCCGGCGCTATTGACGAACGAAAATGCGCGCGATGCCATCGCGGCCTCCTGAGCGCGGCCAACCGCGTCATCGCGGTCAGTGACCGCCGGGACAAACCTCTGGCTTGATGTCGATCAGCGGCGTGCCGTCGATGCAATCGAGTCCGCGCACCAGCAGCGTACCGCCCTCGACGCCGACCAGTACGACGAGCGACGACGCGACCGGGTTCGGCCGCACCGGCGAGCGAATCGAAAACGTGCCGACGATATGGCCGTTCATTCCCGGATTCTGCTGCATCAGATCGCGGCGCGCGAGATGCATCCAGTACAGAATCTGGAGATGGCTGTGCTTCTCTATCCCCGCCAGCGCCGGATGCCAGAACGGATCGACCTCGACGCGGCAAATGGGACCATCGTGACGGCCTCGCCTGGGGCATTCCTCCGAGGTCTGCCAGGGCGTGCGGATGCGGCCGATGAAATAGACGCCGGCATCGGCCGCGCGCTCGATCTCGACCGCGACCTCGCCCGGCCGGATGCGTTCACTAAGCGTCATCACCGCGCCTCCAATCCGTCGTCATGGCACCAATCTCGCGCCACCCGGATGATCATATCAGCAGTCGGGTCGCCTGCGGAACCGCCGGCAAGGAAAAACCCCGAACCGCAGGTCCGGGGTTTTCAGCGTCATGCCATCCGCAGATCACCTGCGATAATGACGATGATGGTGGTGATG
Source organism: Bradyrhizobium sp. (assembly GCA_040392305.1). Classification (GTDB taxonomy): domain Bacteria; phylum Pseudomonadota; class Alphaproteobacteria; order Rhizobiales; family Xanthobacteraceae; genus PRO6. Next base: position 7,840 of record JBEBWH010000107.1, read on the forward strand.
CCGGCGGTGATGATGATGATGCCGGTGATAACGATATCGCGGCGGCGCGTAATAGCGCGGCGGTGCATAATAGCGCGGGCCTGTCCGCCAGCAGCGTCCATAGTGGTCGCAGACGAGACGCACATTCTCCACAGGAGCAGATGTGGCTCCGGCCGGCGCGACGATGCCGGCGGGTGCCACCGGAAGGGCCGCCGCGCTGCCCGCGACCATGGCGCCGCCACCGAGCGCGGCAACGCAGGCAATCACAAACTTCAGTCGTCTCGTAACCAGCATTCCATCTCCTCCTGAACCGGTGCGATAGGAATAGCATTCATGCCGTTAAATACGGCAACAAATCAGCGTACCGCAGAGATTTTTCTGAATGGATGTTCATCGCGGCGAAGATCGCCGCTCAGTTCGACGCTCGCATCAGCGTCGTTCCGGCCGGCAAGGAAACGCCGCTACCCCTCTCGCTGCGGGCTGCCAACCAATCCAAACAAGAAGGCCGCAACATGCGGCCTTCCCGTCTGCCGAGCCGGTTAGGTTAATTATACGTGAAGGCGGGCATCGCCTTGAGCTGATCCTTGGTGGCGTTGGACAGCACCGCGTGATCCGGATACCAGGCCTTCGCCGGCGCACCCGTCACCGAAGTGCCGGCCGAGCCCACGGTGCCGGTCGTCGGGCGCGAGGGTGTCGCCATTCCACCAGCGCCGCCTGGGCGCGTATCGGCGGCCGAACTGGTCTTCACCGGCTCGTTCACCCATTTGAGCTGATCGAAACTCACGGCGATGTTGTGCTCACCCATCCCGAGGAAGCCGCCAACGCCGATCACAACCTTCTCGATCTTGCCCTGGTTGTCGACGATCAGGTCGTTGATGGCGCCAAGCTTCTCGTTGCTGTCGTTATAGACGTTGACACCAATCAGCTTCGTCGAACGCCACATGTCTTGGGCACTGGCGCTGGACGTCGTCGATGTGTCGGCACGATTCATCGTTGACGGCGCTGTCGTGGACGACGGCGTATCGGTCGACTGCGCGGACGCGGTGCCGATCAGCGCAGTTGACAGCATCGCGGCTACCAGAAACTTCGACATCATGGTGTGGATCTCCTCTTGTCATCCCCTGCAAAGAGAACTCGTCTTTCCAACACCCGTTCCACAACGCATCATTTTTTCGCCTTGCATGACGACGCTGCATTTCGCGCGACAGTTCCTGATCCGGAACAGCAACCATACCGCGCAGGCGATGGCCGAGATTTCGAGCGCGCCGTCGCGCATGCCGCGCAACTTTTTCGGCCGCACCGAGTCGCCTCTCGCCGGACACTTAAGTGCACGCTCGCGCGATCCGTAAGACGACCGGCTAAGGAAGCGCGAAGGAACGACAGGCGATCGCCAGATGGCCAACGCCTGCGAAAGGCACGGCAATATTGCTGCGCAGAGTGTCACGAAGCTCTTGCGCGCGGGGTCCGCATCAGGCTAGAAGGCCCGCGAACGGATTTTTACAACCGTTTCTCGGATGATCTGCGGACAGGGCTGTTAAGTCTCTGAGATCATTTGGGGGATCGTCTAATGGTAGG
>JBEBWH010000108.1:0-9309 GCA_040392305.1 Bradyrhizobium sp.
GAGAGGGTCGATATTGCATTCAAGATGCCTCAGAGAGTTCTGAACTTGTCTGGAGGTTCGAGATGACTCTCGTAACCGTGTGGCGCACTGAAAGCCGCCTGATGTCTGCTGCTGACACACGGATCATTCGAAGTGCTGGCAACGTCCTCACCGAACACGGGCCAAAGCTGCTTCCAATTCCCATTGTGTGCAAGCAGCCGGGCCCCTCGGGTTTCTTTGATCAGATTGCGTTTCAGACCACGATAGGATTTGGCTACTCTGGCGCAACATTATCGGCCCTGTCGGCACACGCCCTGTCGTCGGCCCTCTTAGGAAATCTTGCGGGAGGGGCAGGAACGCCCCCGCCATCCATGGCAGAGATTGCGCATTTGGTTGCTGGAGCTTCTGCGGAGTACATGCGCGATGTCGGTCAGCTTACCGGAAACAACGGCCTCTTTAGCGCGCTTGTATTCGGGTTTTGTCATCAGACCCGGCAGCCACGCGGACCGGCATCCCGATCGCCGCCCGCCGCGTCATATTCCGCTTGAGCATGAGCCGTCAGCATTGTTGCGTCACGATCGCAACGGCTCGCCAGCTTATGAGTGCCGCCGCTGGAATGAACCATGGCTTTCAGCGTCGACAATGGCGACGAACGCTCCGGCGAATCCATGTGCTCGCAATCGTGTGATTCACATGCGGAGGCGATGATGCGCTCGCAGCCCGGAATCACGTTGATGTGAAATACAAAAAATCATTGCGGTTCAAGGCGTTTAATGTGCTGTGGCATAGCGCCGCCGCAAAGCATGTTGCATCGCGGGCGCAGCCATTTACTTTACCGCAATCATATCTCATCAGAGTCACGTTGGAGGAAACGTCAACGTCCGTTGACGCGGGGGCATCGACGTACATCTGAACCTCTGCCATTCAGGATCTGACGATGCAATTTTGGACTTTGCGGCCCGATGCACGATCGTTGTCGATGGTCATGCTGCTCGCCGCCATGGCGCCGGCCTTGACGGCATGCGATGAGCCGACGGCCGCGGTGGCCGCGCAACCCGCAGCACCCGATGTCAGCTACGTCACCGTCCGGCAGCAGCCGCGCGCCATCATTCGCGAACTGCCGGGCCGTATCGCACCGACACGGATCGCCGATGTGCGGCCACGCGTCTCCGGCATCATCGTCGAGCGCCTGTTCGAGCAGGGCAGCCGCGTCAAGGCGGGCGACCCGCTGTATCGCATCGATCCCAAGCCGTTCGAAGTCGATCTGCAAGCCGCCGAGGCCGCTCTCGCCAAGGCGGAAGCGGTGCGCGAGCAGACCACCCGCCGCGCCGAGCGCATCGCCACGCTGGTCGATCAGCGCGCCGTCTCGCAGGCCGAGAACGAGAACGCCATCGCCGCCATGCGCCAGGCCGTCGCCGATGTCGCCGCGCGCGAGGCCGACGTCGCCCGCGCCAGGCTCAACCTGGAATACGCCACCATCCGCGCGCCGATCGACGGCCTGATCGGCGCGGCGCTGGTGAGCGAAGGCGCGCTGGTGCTGCAGAACGACACCACCAACCTCGCCACCATCCAGCAGATCGATCCGATCTATGCCGACTTCACGCAGTCGGTCAGCGATCTCAGCAAGCTGCGCCGCGCCTTCGAGTCCGGCGAGTTGGAGCGGGTCGAACCGGGCGCCGCCAAGGTCAGCCTCGTGCTCGATGATGGCAATACCTACCCGATCAATGGCAAGCTGTTGTTCTCCGACGCCAAGGTCGATGCCCATACCGGGCAGGTGACGCTGCGCGGTGAGTTCAGGAACCCGTCGCACGAACTGCTGCCGGGCATGTATGTCCGCGTGCGGATCGAGCAGGGTATCGATGCCGACGCCATCACCGTGCCGCAGCAGGCGGTGCAGTTCGACTCCAGTGGCGAAACCAAGGTGTTTGTCGTCAAGTCCGACAACCGTGTCGCCGCGCAACCGGTGCGGACCGGGGCGATGATCGGCGATCAGTGGCTGGTGCTCGACGGCCTCAAGCCGGGAGAGCGCGTGGTGGTCGAGGGCTTTCAGAAATTCGCGGCGGGCGACAGCGTGAAGCCGCATTCGTGGATCGATGCGGAAGTCGCCACCGGCGCGGTGCCTGACGAAACCAAGACGCGGCTGCGCTGAGCAGCCGCCATGCCCGGATTTTTCATCAGCCGGCCGATCTTCGCCTGGGTTGTCGCGCTGTTCATCTGCCTGATCGGCGCGATCACCATTCCGTTTCTCGCGGTGGCGCAGTATCCGATCATCGCCCCGCCCTCGATCTCCATCGCCACGAGCTATCCCGGCGCATCGCCGGAAAACCTCTACAATAGCGTCACGCGGCTGATCGAAGAGGAACTGAACGGCGCAGCCGGCATCCTCAATTTCGAATCCACCAGCGACTCGCTGGGACAGGTGGAAATTCTCGCCAACTTCGTTCCCGGCACCGACACCAGCATGGCGTCAGTGGAGGTGCAGAACCGCATCAAACGGGTCGAAGCGCGGCTGCCGCGCGCCGTCATCCAGCAGGGCATTCTGGTCGAGGAAGCCTCGAGCGCCGTGCTGCAGATCATCACGCTGCGCTCGACCGACGACAGCCTCGATGAAGTCGGCCTCGGCGACTTCATGGTGCGCAACATCCTCGGCGAAATCCGCCGCATTCCCGGCGTCGGGCGCGCCAATCTCTATTCGACCGAACGCTCGCTGCGGATCTGGATCGATCCGGCGAAACTCGTCGGCTACAATCTCACCGCCGACGATGTGACGCGGGCTATCAACGCACAGAATGCGCAGGTGGCGTCCGGCTCGGTCGGCGCGGAGCCTTCCACACCCGACCAGAAGATCTCCGCTCTGGTGCTGGTGAAAGGGCAACTGACCTCCGCTGACGAGTTCGGCGCCATTGTGCTGCGCGCCAATCCGGACGGATCGACAGTGCGGCTGCGCGACGTCGCCCGCATCGAGATCGGCGGCATGGGCTATCAGTTCACCACCCGGCTGAACGGCAAGCCGACCGCGGGCATCTCCGTGCTGCTCGCCCCGACCGGCAACGCGCTGGCGACCGCGAGCGCCGTGGAGGCCAAGATGAAGGAGCTGGCGCGCTTCTTCCCGGCCAACATCACCTACGACATCCCCTACAACATCACGCCCGTCGTCGAAGCCTCGATCAAGAAGGTGCTGATGACGCTGGTCGAGGCCGTGGCGCTGGTCTTCATCGTGATGTTCCTGTTCCTGCAGAACATCCGATACACGGTGATCCCCACCATCGTCGTGCCGGTGGCTCTGCTCGGCACCTGCGCGACATTGTTCCTATTCGGCTATTCCATCAACATGCTGACATTGTTCGGCATGGTGCTGGCGATCGGCATTCTCGTGGACGACGCCATCGTCGTGGTGGAGAACGTTGAGCGCATCATGTCCGAAGAGGGACTGCCGCCGAAAGAGGCGACGCGCAAGGCGATGTCGCAGATCACCGGCGCCATCATCGGCATCACGCTGGTGCTGATGGCCGTGTTCGTGCCGATGGCCTTCTTCCCCGGCTCGGTCGGAATCATCTACCGGCAGTTCTCGGTGACGATGGTGGCGGCGATCGGCTTCTCCGCGCTGATGGCTTTGTCGCTGACGCCGGCATTGTGCGCCACGCTGCTCAAACCTGCGCAGGCCGGGCATGGCCATGCGAAGACCGGCTTTTTCGGCTGGTTCAATCGCCGCCTCGACGCGATCAAGGATCGTTACGCCGGCATCGTCGGCCGCTCCCTGAAGCGGCCCGGCCGCCTGATGTTGATCTACGCCATTCTGCTGGTGGGTCTCGGCTGGGCCTTCATGCGCCTGCCCGGCGGCTTTCTGCCGGTGGACGATCAGGGCTTCATCACCACCGACGTGCAGACACCGTCGGACGCCGCGTTCAACCGCACCGAGGCGGCCGTGGAGCAGGTCGAGACATATCTCGCCAGCCGCGACGGCGTGGACACAGTGACGTTCCTCACCGGGTTCAGTTTCCTCGGTCAGGGGATGAATACCGCGCAGGCGTTCATCACACTGAAGGACTGGTCGGAGCGCGGACCGAAGGATTCCGCAGCCGCGATTGTCGATGACGTCAACAGGAACCTCGCTTCGGTCCGCGACGCCAAGATTTCCGCGCTGCAACCGCCGCCGATCGACAATCTCGGCAATTCCAGCGGCTTCAGCTTCCGCCTCCAGGATCGCGGCCAGAAGGGCTACGAAGCCTTGATGAAGGCGACCGACACTCTGCTTACGGCGGCGAAGGAAAGTCCGGTGCTGCAGAATGTATTCGTCGAGGGCCTGCCGCCCGCGCCGGTCGTCAACCTCATTGTCGATCGCGAGAAGGCAGGCGCATTCGGAGTGACCTTCGAGGACATCAACAGCACGATCTCCACCAATCTCGGTTCGGCCTATATCAACGACTTTCCCAATCGCGGGCGCATGCAGCGCGTCATCGTGCAGAGCGATATCGCAGGCCGCATGAACGCCAGCGACATTCTCGCCTACAATGTCAAGAACAGCCGGGGCCAACTGGTGCCGCTCTCGTCGTTCGCGTCGATTGAGTGGGCCAAAGGCCCGGCCCAGATCGTCGGCTTCAACTACTATCCGGCGGTACGCATCAGCGGCGAAGCGAAGCCCGGCTTTACATCGGGCGATGCGATCGTCGAGATGGAGCGGCTGGCGGATCAGTTGCCGCGAGGCTTCGGCTACGAATGGACCGGCCAGTCGTTGCAGGAAAAGCTGTCGGGATCGCAGGCGCCGCTGCTGCTTGCCCTGTCCGCGCTCGTCGTCTTTCTGTGTCTCGCCGCTCTCTATGAGAGCTGGACCATTCCGCTGGCGGTGCTACTCACCGTGCCGCTCGGCATGATCGGGGCCGTGGCGGCGGCCAGCCTGCGCGGGCTGCCCAACGATGTCTACTTCACCGTGGCGCTGATCACGATCATCGGGCTTGCGGCCAAGGACGCCATTCTCATCATCGAATTCGCCAAGGATCTGCGGGCGCAAGGCAAGCCGCTGATTGCCGCTACGATCGAGGCCTGTCATCTGCGTTTCCGCCCCATCGTGATGACCGGTTTCGCCTTCGTCTGCGGCGTGCTGCCCATGGTCATCGCCAGCGGCGCCGGCGGCAAAAGCCAGCAGGCGCTCGGCACCAGCGTCATGGGCGGCATGATTGCGGTGGTGGTGCTGGCGCTGCTGCTGGTGCCGGTGTTCTTCGTCGTCGTGCAGCGCCTGTCCGAGCGCGGCAAGACCGACGATACGGCGGCCGAGCCGATCATGGACGCTGCGCCCTCCACGCCGCCGACCCCCTCCGCCTGACGACGGCCGGAACAGGCCGAGCCGGAACACATGGCGCACTGCTGAACCACCGGGGTCCAAGTCGGAAATTGGTGGGACGAGAACGCTACCTAAATCATTGAAATATAAAAAATTGAGGCGTTTATGGTGCCCAGGGGCGGAATCGAACCACCGACACTGCGATTTTCAGTCGCATGCTCTACCAACTGAGCTACCTGGGCGCGCCGCCCGGACGATGCCGGGGATGCGCGGTTTATAGTCAGGCCGGGCGCTGCTGTCCAGCCACCCTTGCGCGCTTCCTGACAAAAGCAAGACAGACGGCGAAAACCCGCCCGCAGGCCAGCCTGACCGGGACCGGCGCCCCCCATGAGGGATCGTGGCGGAGCAGATGGCGCCGCCACCTCCGGCACGTGCACTGCTTTTGTGGCGCCCGCCAACCATGCACTGTATCGGTCGAATGATTCGCCCGAGGAGCCCTATGCCGACATCAGTGCCTCGCTGGGGGACTGTCGCCCGCCTGAAGCCGCGCGCCCTTTTTCTCGGCGTGGTTGCGCCGCTCCTGCTGCTGACCAATCTCAGCTCTCTTCTTCATGCGCAGGACGCCGCCCCGGCCGCCGTACGCGAGCTTGCGGTCGGCGTCACCGCATCGCCGCCATTCGCCATGAAGTCCGACGACGGGAACTGGCAGGGGATCAGCATCGAACTCTGGCGCAAGACGGCCGACGATCTCGGGCTGCGCTACCGTCTGGTGGAAAAGCCTCGCACCGCCGATCTCATCGAAGGCGTCGCCGACGGCAGCCTCGACGTCGCCGCAGCGGCGCTGACGGTGACAGCCGCGCGCGAGCGGCGGCTGGATTTCACGCCGTCCTATTTCTCAACCGGTTTCGGCATCGCGGTGACGGCCGGCGGAGAAGCGAGCTGGATGCCTGTCGTACGCGCGCTCACCTCCTTCGGCTTCGTGCAGTCGATCATGGCCCTGATCGCCCTCGCATTGCTCGTCGGCATCGTGGTCTGGCTGTTCGAGCGGCGGCACAACGAACAATTCGGCGGCGGCGTCGCGCGTGGCCTGAGCTCCAGCGTATGGTGGACCACCGTCGCGATGACGCAGCGCGGCATCGGCAATTTCGGCCCGCGCACCCTGCCCGGCCGCGCCATCGCCATGTTCTGGATGGTCGGCTCAATCATCGCCATCGCGATCTTCACCGCCAGCGTGACATCGGTGCTGACCGTCAAGCAATTGCGCGGCGTCGTGCATGACGTCGGCGACCTGTCGGAGGCTCGCGTGGCAGCGGTCCGCAACACCGCCACCGAAGGTGCGCTGGCGCAGATGCAGATCTCGGCAACCCTTTACCCGACGCTGCGCGAGGCTCTGCTCGCCTTGCGCGCGGGCAAGATCGACGCGGTGGTGCACGACAAGCCGCTGCTTGGCTGGCAGGTCCATCAGGATTTCCGCAGCTCGGTCGAACTTCTCGACGTGTCGTTCCGGCCCCAGCAATACGCCTTCGCGCTCCGGCCGGACTTTGCCCAGCGCAAGGCCGTGTCGGTCGCAATGCTCGACGCCGTGCAGAGCCAGTGGTGGGAGCAGATGGTCTATCGCTATATTGGCGCGCGCTGACCGTCCGGCTCAGCGCCGCTGCAGAAACACGAACTCGGTGTCGTCATAGGCCCGGCGCTCCAGCGTCTCGAACCCATCGGGTGACTGGAAGCCGGCCGAAGTCGCTTCCTCGACGACGGCCAATGCATCGGCCGTGAGCCATCCCCCATCACGCATGGAGATGAGGGCGCGCTCCGCAAGGCCCTGGCCATAGGGGGGATCGATCAGCGCCAGACTGAAAGGCGCATTGGGGTGCACATCGCCAAGCGCTGTCGCATCGCGGCGAAACACCTTGGTGACGCCGCCGAGCCCGAGCGCCTCGATATTGTTGCGCAACAGCGCGCGCGCTTCCGCGCCGTTGTCGACGAACAGCACGAAGGCCGCGCCGCGCGACACCGCCTCGATGCCAAGCGCGCCGGTCCCCGCAAAGAGATCCAGCACGCGCGCGCCGGCGACAGGGTCGCCGTAGCCATGGACCAGGATATTGAACAGCGACTCGCGCAGGCGATCAGCGGTCGGCCGGATCGCCTGCGACGAGGGCGACGCCAGATTGCGGCCGCGCAACCGCCCGCCGATCACGCGCATCACGACTCCCGTGGCGTCAGGTCGCGCTTGCCGTGGTAGCGGCGTTGCGGCCTGCGATAGGGTGCAGAACCGGCAGGCGACGCATTGTCATCGTCGCCGCCGGAGCGCTCCACCACCACCTTGCGGCCTTTGCGGTCGGCCACCACCGCCCTCTTCGCCCGCGGCTTGCCGGCGGTTTTCGCATCTGTCGAAGCGGGACCCGCGAATGAGGGCAGATAGGCCCCGGAAAGCTGCAGCAGCTTTTCGCCGATCTGCTCACCCAGCACGCGCGGCTTCACTTCCTCAGCCAACCCTTCGGCGATCTCGCCGAGCTGGAACGGGCCATAGGATACACGGATCAGCCGGTTCACTTCGAGGCCGAGATGCGACAGCACGTTGCGCACCTCGCGGTTCTTGCCTTCGCGGATGGCGAAGACGAGCCAGACATTGGCGCCCTGTTCGCGCTCCAGCGTCGCCTCGATCGATCCGTATTTGACGCCATCGACCTCGACGCCGTTGCGCAACATATCGAGCTGCGCCTGCGTCACCTCGCCATGGGCACGGACGCGATACCGCCTCAACCATCCCGTCTGCGGCAATTCCAGCGCCCGCGCGAGACCGCCGTCATTGGTCAGCAGCAGCAGGCCTTCCGTGTTGAAATCGAGCCGGCCGACGCTGATCAGGCGCGGCAGCCCCTCGGGCAGATTGTCGAACACGGTCGGCCGGCCTTCAGGGTCGGCATGCGTCGTCATCAGCCCGCGCGGCTTGTGATAGAGGAACAGCCGCGTGCGCTCGCGCTCCGGCAGCGGCGCGCCATCGATCGTGATCTTGTCGCGGACCGTGACGTCCAGCGCAGGCGAGTTGATGACCCGGCCGTTGACGGCGACGCGCCCCTGCGTGATCCAGTCCTCGGCCTCGCGGCGCGAAGCCATGCCAGCGCGCGCGACGACCTTGGCGATCCGCTCGCCGGTCTTGTTCTCGCGACGCGGCGGCGGCTGGCGCACCGCATCCCGCTCGCGCTCCGGCTTGCGATACGCCCCGCGGCCGCCGAACGCCGGGCGCTTCGGGAAGATCCTGCTGTCGTCCTCGTTGTCGCGCCGCGGCCGCTCATCTCGGGAGCGGCTGTCGCTGCGTGGATGCTCGTGCCAGCCATCACGCGGCGGGCGAGACGGACGGGGCGCCCTGTCCTCGCGCGGACGGTCGAACCGGCGGGCGCCGCGATCGTCCCGATCCCGGTCGCGCCCCTCGGCGTTCGGACGCGCAAAGCGCGGGCGATCGAAATTTCCGCGCTCGCCGGAGCGTTCCGGGGCGCGCTTCTGCCATGGCTTGTCGTTGCCGCGATCGAAGCGGCGCGGCTCGTCCCGACCCGGCCGATCTTCACGCGGACGCGAAAAACGCGGACGCTCCTGCCCCTCATGCTCATGGGGGCGTCCCGGCGATCGCTTCTGCCACGGCCTGTCGTTGCCGCGATCGAAGCGTTGGCGCGTCTCGCCTCGCGCATCGTCGCGGGAAAACCTGCGATCGGCGTCCCGGCGCGGCGGGCGGTCCTCCCAAGCGCGGTCCGGTCGATCCTCGCGCGGCGTGAAGCGAGGGCGCTGCTCGCCGCCCCTGTCGTCGCGTGATTGATAGGGCTTGCGCGGCCCGCGGTCGAAGCGCGGCGAAGCGTTCCGCTCCCCCATCTCGCGCGGACGACGCGGACCATCCTCGTTCCGCTCGAAACGGCCGCCCCGCGACCGCTCTCCGTCTGCGCGGGCCGCATCTGCCCGTGCGCCGAACGGCTTTGCTCCGTAAGGTTTGGCTCCATAAGATTTGGCGCCATAAGGCTTGGGCGCGTAAGGCCGCTTGCCTTCCGAGGAGCGCGGACCGAATCCCG
>JBEBWH010000109.1:0-9265 GCA_040392305.1 Bradyrhizobium sp.
CACATCCTGCAGCAGCGACGAGGCCACGCTCGGCACCTGGCCGCCATCGGTGGCGCGCGACACCGACATCCGCGTGCGGTTGAAGATGGTCTCGACGCTGGCGTCCTTCGCCTTCAGATTGGTGAGCAATTCCGACACCAGCGTGCTGTTCTGGCGCGCGCCATCATCCGCCACCTGCCCCGGCGTCGCCGACGACAGCACCAGCGCGTTGGCGGCGTTGATCGGCGCAAGGCCGTGCGAATACTGGCGGAAGCGGCGCTCGTAAGGATTGCGGCGCGAAGCGTCGATCACCGCGAGCTTGGCGCTGGCGCCACGCTGCTCGATCGTCTCAAGCACCGACTCGATACTGATGCCGGTGCGGCGGACATCGGCTTCCTTCCAGATCACGGCATCGACCGGGATCATGTAGCTCTCGCGGCCCGACTGCACGCCGAAGCCGCCGAAGAACAGCGTCACGACCGACTGCGGGGTGATCTTGGCGCTCAGCCGTCCGATCGCGCGGGTCATGTCCTCGCGCGAGGCATCCTCGATCACATCGACGTCGAAGCCGTCGCTGCGCAGGGCGGCGGTCAGCGCGCGGGCGTCATTGATCGGCTGCTGCAAAGGAGCGGCGGCGTCGGGATAGTGACCGTTGCCGATCACGAGCGCGAGGCGCTTCGGGGTCTGCGTCTCGCTCTCGGGAGCCACTGCCACCTTGGCTTCGTCCGAGGTGCGCAGGTTCAGCGCGGCATGCGCGCCAAGCCCGAGGGACACCAGGCCGGCCAGTGCGGCGGCGACAATCACCGCGGAACGGCGCGACAGACGGATAGGCCCGATACTCATGACTAGCAGTCCTCACCAGGCCGGGCGCGCGCAAGGACGTCTGCGAAGCGGCCACAGGCGATGTTGGGATGATTGCTTCTAATGCCGATCAATTGTGCAGGATTTGCGGCATCGCAACATAACAAAGGTTTAACGATCCGCATTCTTGTCGGCAACCGTCATGTTCTTGTCGAATACCGCCTTGCAGGCCGGGCTGAGGCTCGCCTTCTGGCGGCGCATGCACGCCGTGATGCCCGGAATACTGGGGATTTCACTGCTGCAAAGGCGGAACGCGTCCGGCATGCAGGCGGTCTTCTGTTCCTGCGTATAGGCCAGACCCGTGCCGGCGAACGAGGTCAGCCCGGCAGCGAAGGCGATGGCGACGGCGGTCTTGCGGATGACGGAACCTGTGGAAGCGAAGCGGATGGTCATAGTCGTCTCCCTCGGTGATCTCCGATCATTCGCGACCGGCCGGCTTGCTGATGGGAGGAGCATGCCGAAGCGGCAGGATTTTCGATGTGACCTTGGTCACGTTTGAAATTTCGGGAGATTCGTGCCACCGTTTCAATGGCTTGACTGCCTCTTGGGCAGTCCGGAAATGGTGAACCGACCACGCGTCCGCCTTCAGGGCGCTTTGCCCACGGATGCATGGAAAGAGCCCATGAGCGATCGACATCTGGCCGGCGCGGCAGTCCGCGCCCTGCTCGCGCGCAAAGACGGCCCCTCGCTCTACGACATCTGCGACCCGATCCTCCGCCTCCCAGAGAACGGCCACGCTCATCTGGTGCAATTTTACCGGACAGCGATCGGCAATCCGGCGCTGCGGGCGCTGCTGCGTGGCGCGGGGCTGCCTGATCTGCACGACGCAAGCCGCCGCGAGGCCCTCACGGCGGCGCTGACGGCCGCGCGCGACCAGCCGGAGCCCGACTGGGGGGCGGTGGGCCAGCCGGTCGCGACGCTGATCGACACGCTCGACCTGCGCCACCCGCGGCCGCGGCGGCTCGCGGCCGCTCCTTCGCTACCTCAGCCCGGACAGATCGAGGCCATCATCGCCGGCTGCGGCCGGCATCTGCTGGCCTCCTATAGGCGCAACGGCTTCATCCCCGCTTACGCCGCATTCAACCTGATCGGCGATCCGGATGTGCGCGGACGCGACTTTCTCGCCGCCCTCACCGGGCTCAACGCGCGCGGCTACAAGAATTCGACCCTGCTGTTCAATCTCGCTCGCGTCTTCATCGCCCGCTCGCCGGCGCGCGAGGTCATCAATCCGCCGTGGCGCGGCATCGCCGAGGAAATGTGGCAGCCGATGCAGATCCGCCATCGCTCGGCTTACTACGATGCGTTCTTCATCGAGGCGCTGCTGAGCTTCATCGAATGCGGGCTCGCCTCGGCGGACGACACCGCCGCCGCCCGCCGCGCCATCGACGACATGGTCAAGTTCTGCCTCGGCGTCAGCCGCGAGCGCGTCCATGGCCGCGATGGGCGCGACTACGACGTGGTGACGGCGCTGGCCCCCGCGCCGCATCCGCGCTTCAGCCGTTTCTTCGCGCAGATCAAGGAGAAGCTCGGCTTCGGCATCTACGTGCCCGATTGCGACACCACCGCCTGCTCGATCTCGGCGGCGGTGCAGGCCGGCAGCAATGACGCGATGCTCGATCAGCCGCTGATCGATTTCTACGCCGGCTATCAGGTCGCGCCCGGCGCCAACGAGGCGCTGGTCAGCGTGCCGCTCAACGACCATATCGACTACACCGGCGCCATCGTCACCTGGATCGACAATCTCGACGGCGAACGGCCTTACGGCAACGACCTCGACCCGACGCTCAACCTCGATGTGCTGGAAGCGAGCTTCCGCAATTGCACGCGCTGGCGGCTTACCGAGACGCCGTCGCGCCTCGCCACCATCCACCACATTCTCGCGTTCCAGCGCCGACTGGTGGAAAGCGGGGCCTTCGCCGATCCGCGCTCGCACATCTACTATCTGCCGGAATTGTACTGCGCCTATTTCAGCCGCTGCTACGCGACCTTCATGACGCTGCCGGAGGCGGCACGCGCCGCGATCGATCCGGACAATGCGTTCGAGGCGATACGTCCGCGCATCCTCGCTTACGTGCGCGACGATCTCGTCGCCCACGAGATGAACGCCTTCGACGCGGCATTGGCGCTGATCGCGCTCGGCCATCTCGGCGCGGAGCCTGCGAGCCTCGCTGCCCCGCTCGCCGCCATCGTCGCAGGCTTCGGCGAAGGCGGCCGCCGCGCGCCGTTCAAGGCCTATGAATGGAACAAGATGAAGACGCCGACCCGCATCCTGGTCGGCGGCGCGGAAGTCACGTCCGCCTTCGTGCTGATGGGGCTGGCGCTGGCGCGCCGGGCGATGGCGCAAAGCTGATCCGCGCTTGCGCGCCAACGTGGTTAAGCCATATTTAATCTGCATTTGACAGCAATACCGCGTCAGCCCACCGGGGCATGGAGAGCGGCGTGACCATTCGGACGACGGCCCTGGTCTTGGCGTGCACGGTCGCGTTGGCCGCGGCCGCGGCAGGCTACGTCATGGCCGGACTGCCCTCCCCCGACGCCGTACCGGCACGCACGAGCGCCGCACCGAGCGTCAACCGCGACGGCAAGACCGACGCCGAATTCCACCCCAACCGCGAAGCGAAGCAGGACCGGCTGGCGCTGGCGCCCGCGAGCGTCTATCCCGGCCTGCCCGTCGAGCCGCCCGCGACGCCCGGCGACATCCTGCGCTCCGGCTTCGATGCCGTGAACCAGCCGACAACACCGCTGCAAACCTATGCCGCGCTGCCGCCGACGCTGCCCGCGCCAGAGCCGCCGAAATCGCCGATCGCACATATCCGCAATCCGCTGCTCAACGATGCGCAGATCGCAAGCATCCATAAGCGCCTCAAGCTCACCGCCGCGCAGGAGAAACTGTGGCCCGGCGTTGTCGCGGCGCTGCATGGCGTCATCAGCGAGCACGCCGCAAAGCAGAAGCAGGCCAAACGGGGCGCGACCGTCTCGCTCGATCCGGCCAGCGCCACCGTCATGCGCCTGAAGTCGGCGGCGCTGCCGCTGCTGGCGCAACTGCGCGAGGACCAGAAGCGCGAAGTTCGCATGCTGGCCCGCATCATCGGCCTTGAAGCCGCTCTCGCCAAACTCTGATCGCGGTCTTGCACCGGCGCGCGTGCAGGCTATATCGAAACCGATTTCCCATCCTATCCGAGCAGAGGCCATGACCAGCGACATGGAGACCAGCGACGTGGAGACCAACCCCGATACGACCGCGACTTCCCAGCCGTTTCAGGCCGAGGTTGCCGAACTCCTGCATCTGATGGTGCATTCGGTCTATTCGGAAACGGACATCTTCCTTCGCGAACTCATTTCCAATGCCTCCGACGCCTGCGACAAGCTGCGTTACGAGGCGATCGCCAAGCCTGAACTGCTGGAGAACGGCGGGGCGCTCGCGATCCGCATCACGCCCGATGCGGATGCGGGAACGCTCACCGTCAGCGACACCGGCATCGGCATGGCGCGGCAGGAGCTGATCGACAATCTCGGCACCATCGCGCGCTCGGGCACGCGCGCTTTCATCGACCGCCTTGCCGAGTCGAAGGAAAGCGCGAGCCAGATCGGCCAGTTCGGCGTCGGCTTCTACGCCGCCTTCATGGTCGCCGACCGCATCACGGTGACGAGCCGCCGCGCCGGCGCGGCAGACGCATGGGTCTGGTCGTCGACCGGCGACAAGGGTTTCGACATCGCGCCCGCCGACGAGGCTCAGAGCGCGCGCGTTCCGCGCGGCACCGAGATCGTGCTGCACCTGAAGGACGACGCCAAACGCTACCTCGACGCGCACGAGATCGAACGCATCGTCGCCGCCTATTCCGACAACATCCAGTTTCCGATCGAACTCGCCGTCAAGGACGATGAGCCGCGCCAGATCAACAGCGCCAGCGCGCTATGGCAACGCGCCAGGTCGGAGCTGACGCCGGAGGATTACAGCGCCGCCTACAAGTCAATCGCAGGCGGCTTCGACGAACCGGCGATGACGCTGCACTACAAGGCGGAGGGCCGCCAGTCCTACGCGGTGTTGCTGTTCGCGCCGTCAAAGCCGCCGTTCGACCTGTTCGAGCCCTCGCGCAAGGGTCACGTCAAACTCTATGTGCGCCGCGTGTTCATCACCGCCGACGCCGACCTGCTGCCGGCATGGCTGCGCTTCATCCGCGGCGTCGTCGACAGCGAGGACCTGCCGCTCAATCTCTCGCGCGAGATGCTGCAGAACAATCCGCAGCTCGCGCAAATCCGTCTCGCGCTCACCAACAAGGTGCTGGGCGAACTGGAAACGCTCGCGACCAAAGATGCCGATGCCTTCGGCAAGATCTGGGATGCGTTCGGCTCCGTGCTCAAGGAAGGCATCTATGAGGATTTCGCCAAGCGCGAGCCGTTGCTCAAGCTCGCCCGCTTCACCACGACGGACGGCGCCGGGCGGACGCTTAAAGATTACGTCGAAAGCCTCAAGCCCAATCAAACCGAGATTTACTATCTCGTCGGCGACAGCTTAGAGCGCCTGAAGTCGAATCCGAAGCTGGAGGCGGCCAGGGCGCGCGGCATCGAAGTGCTGCTGCTGACCGATCCGGTCGATGCGTTCTGGACCTCGATGCCGCTCGACTACGAGGGCAAGCCGCTCAAGTCGCTCAGCCAGGGCGACGTCGATTTCGGTCTGGTGCCGCTGACCGACGAGAACGCGGCCAAACCGGCCGAAAGCGCGGATGCCGCAACGATCATCGCCGCCGTGAAAGACGCGCTGGGCGAGCGCGTTTCGGATGTGCGCGCCTCGCAGCGCCTGACCGACAGCGCCGCGTGCCTTGTCTCCGCAGGCTTCGGTCCCGACCGCAGGCTTGAGCGCATGCTGGCGCAGCAGGATCGCAGCGCGCTGTCGAAACCCGTTCTCGAACTGAACATGAGCCACCCGCTGGTGCGGGCGCTGGCCACGGCGAAAGCCGGCGACCGCAACGGCGATGTGTCGGATATCGCCGCGCTGCTGCTCGATCAGGCGCACATTCTCGACGGCGAGGTGCCGGACGATCCGGCCGCGTTCGCCGCACGGCTCAATCGCCTCGTCGTGCGCGGCGCCGCCACGCAGGCGTCATCACCGGATTGAACCTCGCCGCCGCGCAGGAGACGAACGGGCAGGGACAGATCGGCTGTCGCGTTGCGATGCCGGGCATGCGAGTATCGCCGGCAAGCCATCAGCGAGGTGACACCAAATGCTGCGTTCTGCCATTCGCGCAAGCCTTGTCGCGGCGGGTATCCTGATCGCGCCGCTCGTCTTCACGTCAGCGCAGGCCATGGCGGCGACGAGCCGCCTTGCGCTGGTGATCGGCCAGTCGGCCTATCGCGCAGTGTCGCCACTGCCCAATCCGGCCAACGACGCCAGGGCGATGGCGAAGATGCTGGAAGAGGCCGGCTTCGAGGTCTCGACCGCCTCCGACCTGTCGCAGAACGAGCTGCGCCGAAGCGTCAGCGATTTCGCCGCGAAGCTCGCCGACAACGGGTCGGATGCGGTGGCGCTGGTGTTTTACGCCGGCCACGGCATCGAGGTGGCCGGCGAGAACTACCTGATCCCCGTCGACGTCGATCCCAAGCGTGACGCCGACGTTCCGTTGCAGGCGGTGCGGCTCAACGACGTGCTCAACACGCTCGCCTCGGTGCCGAGCCGCATGCGCATCATCATGCTCGACGCCTGCCGTAACAATCCGTTCCCGTCGATCAACAAGACCACCGGCAGCGGGCTGGCTATGGTCGATGCCAGGACCGGCGCGGCGGGCACCTTCATTTCCTATTCGACATCGCCCGGCGCGGAAGCCGAGGACGGCTCCGGCGCCAACAGCCCTTACACCACGGCGCTGCTCAAGGTGGCGCGCGAGCCCGGCCTCACCATCGAGGAAGCCTTCAAGCGCGTGCGGGTCTCGGTCAATCAGGAGACCGGCGGACGCCAGGTGCCGTGGGACAGTTCGTCGCTGACCGACACATTCAATTTCTTCGGCGGCGGGGATGGCGGCGCGACGGCGGCCAAGCCGGACGAGCAGACGAAGCGGTCCGCCGACGACTGGCGCAAGGCGCTCAAGGGCAAGGAACCGGCCATCGCCTATGAACTGGTGATCGCCGACGACAGCGTCACGGCTTACGAGGTCTATGTCGAACTGTTCGCGCAGGCGTCGTTCGCACCGCGCGTACGCAGCCTCCTGGAGCGGCGGCAGGAGATGGAGGCGTGGGCCGTCGCCACCCTGAACAATACGCCGTCGTCCTATCAGGTTTTCCTCGCGCGCTACGGCGCGAGCGATCTGGCGCCGACCGCGCGCAGGCTGGAGGCGCGCGCCCGCGCCCGCGCGCTCGACGCCAACGCGCTGGCGCTCGCCGCCACCGGCCCGGCCTGCCCGTGCAGCACGCCGACACCGATGCCGCAGCCGCGGCCCGCCACCAGGCAGCAGAAGCGTGCCGCCGCGCCGCCCCCTGCCCCGCGCACCGGCAAACCGCCGCGCCGACCGCCCCCGGTGGTCTATGAGGACGACGTCGTGATCTACGATCCGCCGCCGCGCCGGCCGCCACCGATCTATGTGCCGCCGATGCGCCGCCCTCCGATCTATGACGGCCCCACTCGCCGCCCGCCGGTCTATGACAGGCCGACAACGCGCCGCCCGCCCGCCACCGGCCCTTATGGCGGCGGCCCGATCCTGCGCAGCGCTCCGATCAATCGCGGCACCGGCGGGGTATTCGGCGGCGGGCGCGGCTCGACCGGACCTTCGATCAATCTGCGCTGAGCGGCCTCTCCTGCGCGAACGACACGGCAGGCGCGCCACGGCGCGCCTTGCCGCGCCGCCGGTGGCGGGGCATGGTGCGGAACGTTCAATCAAGAAACGATCCGGGGAGGTCCAGCCATGAGCGATGCAATATCCCAGCCCTTGCCGCAGTCTGTGCTCGACGCGCTTGGCCGCTACGATACCCCGACCATCTGCAATGCGCTTGAGATCGTCGCGCCCGCGCGGCGGCTGACCGGCTTCACCGTCAAGCCGCTGGTGTGCCCCTTCCCCGACCTGCCGCCGATTGTCGGCTATGCCCGCACCGCGACCATCCGCGCCACCGCCGCCTCGCCGCTGACGGCGGCGGCGCAGAAAGAGCAGCGCATGGCCTATTACAGCTATGTCGGCAGTGGCGAAGGCCCGCGCATTGTCGTCATTCAGGACCTCGACGGCGCCGAAGCGGGCTTCGGCGCGTTCTGGGGCGAGGTCAACAGCGCGATCCACAAGGCGCTGGGCGCGCTCGGCGTCGTCACCGACGGCTCGATCCGCGATATTCCGCAATGGGCGGAGGGCTTTCAGGCTCTGGCGGGCAGCGTCGGCCCCTCGCACGCCCATGTGCATCTCGACGGCTTCGGCGAGGAAGTGCGGGTCGCGGGCATGACGGTGCGCTCCGGCGATCTGGTCCATGCCGACCGCCACGGCGCGGTGGTGATCCCGCATGAGGTAGCCGCGCAGGTGCCGGACGCCGCCGAACTGTGCGGCCGGCGCGAAGAGCCGATTCTCGCCGCCGCCCGCGATCCCGCGTTCTCGCTGGAAAAATTGCGCGCCGCGCTGGCCCGCCCCGACGATATCCACTGACGGTCCACAGGCCGGCGACACGCATGATGCGCGTGTCATCGCGTCAAGATAGAACTTGCCGGCGCGGGTAAAAATTCCCCGGCGCAGCCGATTGACGAATCAAGCCGATAGGCACAAGATGTAGTCGTCTCGGTGCCCATGAATGGCTATATTCAGGGGTAAAAGGGAATCCGGTGCGCCGTGCGTCACGCGCGGCAAAGCCGGGGCTGCCCCCGCAACTGTAAGCAGTGAGTCGCATTCCACTTCGCCACTGAGGCCTCGCGCCTCGGGAAGGCCGGATGCGCCGTCGTAGCTGCAAGCCAGGAAACCTGCCGCGACATCCGACACGTCCTCGGGCGGGGTGCCCCGGCGGCCGTTTGCTTCGTGCCGCCGGCTCGTCCCGGCCGCGTGCAACGACCTTCGACCCCCTTCCCGGCATCCATCCTTCTGGGGGTCCGCATGTCTCTCGCACTCGATCACGACGCCACATCCGTCACGCCACGCGGCCCGTCCCGCGCCCCGTCCGCTCCCGCGTCGGCCGCGTTTGAGCCGCGCTATCAGATCATCCGCCGCAACGGCGCGGTGACGCCGTTCGACGCCAGCAAGATCGCCGTGGCGATGACGAAGGCTTTCCTCGCCGTCGAAGGGGCCTCCGCCGCCGCCTCGCGCCGCGTACATGAGAATGTCGAACAGCTCACCGCCGAAGTGGTCGCGGCGCTGACCCGCCGCATCGGCGAGGGCCGTACCTTCCACATCGAGGACGTGCAGGATCAGGTCGAACTGGCCCTGATGCGCAGCGAGCATCACAAGGTCGCCCGCGCCTATGTGCTCTA
>JBEBWH010000110.1:0-9241 GCA_040392305.1 Bradyrhizobium sp.
AAAGCGCTGATGGCGCGCCATCCCGACCTCGACTGGGCCGCCGTGGACGAGGTCTTTTTCGGCTGCGCCAACCAGGCCGGCGAAGACAACCGCAACGTCGCGCGCATGGCGGTGCTGCTCGCGGGCCTGCCCGATTCCGTGCCGGCGCAGACGCTGAACCGGCTGTGCGCCTCGGGGCTCGACGCGGTCGGCGCGGCCGGGCGCGGCATCCGCGCCGGCGAAATCGATCTCGCCATCGCCGGCGGCGTCGAATCGATGACTCGCGCGCCGTTCGTGATGGGCAAGGCCCCCGCCGCCTTTGCCCGCACCGCGGAAATCTTCGACACCACGATCGGCTGGCGCTTCATCAACCCGGTGCTGAAGAAGCAATACGGCGTCGATTCGATGCCGGAGACCGGCGAGAACGTCGCCGAGGAGTTCCAGGTCTCGCGCGCCGACCAGGACGCCTTCGCGCTGCGCTCGCAGGCCCGCGCCGGCGCGGCCATCGCCTCGGGCTATTTCGACGGCGAGATCACGCCGGTGACGGTGCCGGGCGGCAAGGCCGGCCCGGTCACGGTGGACAAGGACGAGCATCCGCGCCCCGACACCACGATGGAGGCGCTGGCCAAGCTCAGGCCGATCGTGCGCGAGGCCGGCACGGTGACGGCCGGCAACGCCTCCGGCGTCAATGACGGCGCGGCGGCGATCATCCTCGCCTCGGAAGCCGCGGTGAAGAAGCACGGCCTGACCCCGCGCGGAAAACTGCTTGGGCTGGCCTCCGCCGCGGTGCCGCCGCGCATCATGGGCATCGGCCCGGTGCCGGCGACGCGCAAGCTGATGGAGCGGCTCGGCCTGACGATTTCCGACTTCGATTTGATCGAGCTCAACGAAGCCTTCGCCTCGCAGGGCCTAGCCTGCATGCGCCAGCTCGGGGTCACTGATGATGCCGACTACGTCAATCCGCATGGCGGCGCCATCGCGCTCGGCCATCCGCTCGGCATGAGCGGCACGCGGCTGGCGCTCACCGCGCTGCGCGGGCTGGAAGCGCGCGGCGGCAGGCTTGCGCTCGCCACCATGTGCGTCGGCGTCGGCCAGGGTGTCGCGGCGGCGATCGAACGATTGGACTGACAACGCCCCCGAGACGGGCGGGAGGAAACAAAAATGAGCCTGATCTATCCGGTCGAAAGCAACGCGGCGCATCCGCCCCGCTCCTACCCCGATTATAAGAGCACCGCCAAGCGCGCCCCGAAAAAGCCGCTGATCCTGATGCGCCATACGCTGTCCGAACTGACCGGCCCGGTCTACGGCCATGAGAGCGTGCGCGACACCGACAACGACCTCACCATCCAGCACGCGGGCGAGCCGATCGGCGAACGCATCATCGTGCACGGCCATGTCCGCGACGAGGACGGCCGCGGCGTGCCCGACACGCTGCTGGAAATCTGGCAGGCCAATTCCTGCGGCCGCTACGTCCATGTCCGCGACCAGCATCCCGCGCCGCTCGATCCCAACTTCACCGGCGCGGGCCGCGCCAAGACCGATGCGTCGGGTTACTACCGCTTCGTCACCGTCAAGCCCGGCGCCTATCCGTGGGGCAACCACCCCAACGCCTGGCGGCCGGCGCATATCCATTTCTCGGTGTTCGGCTATTCGTTCGTCTCGCGCCTCGTGACGCAGATGTATTTTCCGGGCGATCCCCTGTTTCCGTTCGATCCGATCTTCAATTCGGTCGCCGACGAGAAGGCGCGCGCGCGCATGATCTCGTCGTTCGATCTCGACAACACCAAGCCCGACTGGGCGCTGTGCTACCGCTTCGACATCACGTTGCGCGGCCGCAATGCGACGCCGATGGAGAATGCCTAAATGAGCGGGATCACGCCTTCACAGACCGTCGGTCCGTTCTTCGCCTATGGCCTGACGCCCGACGGACAATATGCCTGGCACGACACCTTCACCGCCAATCTGGTGACGGCGGACACTTCGGGCGAGCGCATCCGCATCGAGGGCGCGGTGTTCGACGGCGACGGCGAGCCGGTGCCGGACGCCATGCTGGAAATCTGGCAGGCCGACGCGCAGGGCCGCTTCGCCAACCCGCGCGATACTCGCGCATTGCCCAATGCGTCGTTCAAGGGCTTCGGCCGCTGCGGCGCCAATGCCGAAGGCGGCTTCGCTTTCGACACCATCAAGCCCGGCATCGTGGCCGATCCCGACGGCACGCCGCAAGCGCCGCATATCCTGCTCGCGGTGTTCGCGCGCGGCATGCTGCTGCACAACTACACCCGCATCTATTTCGACGACGAGGCGGACAAGAACGCCGCCGATCCGGTGCTGGCGCTGGTGCCGGACGAGCGCCGGGCGACGCTGATCGCGAAACGGGGGGCGGATGCCGGCGGCGCGGTCTATCGCTTCGACGTCCATCTGCAGGGCGACGACGAGACGGTGTTCTTCGAGATCTAGCGCCGGCAATCGCGAAAATGCGGTGAGCCGCATCCCGGACGCGATGCAGCGCAAGCGAAGCGAGGCGGTGCATCGCAGATCCGGGATCGTCACGGATGCTTTCTACAGTCACGGTCCCGGCTCTGCGGCGCACCGCTGCACGCCGCGCCGCGTCCGGGACACGCAGCCCTACTCCATCGCAGCGGCGGGCGGCGTCGGGCCGCGCAGCGAGGCGCGCGTCGAGCCCAGCATGATCGCGAGCGGGATGGCGCAGACGGTGATCAGCGCCACCATCTCGAAATCATGCGAGAACGCGATGATCTGCGCCTGCGCGGAAATGATCATGTCCATCATCGCACGGCCGGCGTCGGTGTGAATGTCGATGATGCTCGCCACGTCGGGCATCTTCAGCGCGTCGCTGAACGGCGTCACATGCTCGACGAGGATCGCGTGGGTCCGCCGCGTGCCTTGCGTCAGTTCGGCGATCACCACCGAAATGCCGATCGAACTGGCGACGTTGCGCACCAGGGTCAGCATCGCGGTG
This sequence comes from Bradyrhizobium sp., assembly GCA_040392305.1. Taxonomy (GTDB): domain Bacteria; phylum Pseudomonadota; class Alphaproteobacteria; order Rhizobiales; family Xanthobacteraceae; genus PRO6. The sequence continues at coordinate 2,960 of JBEBWH010000110.1, forward strand.
CCGTCGGTGCGCAGATGGTTCGGCAGCGTCAGGAACGAGGCCGTGCTCAGCGGCACGAAGACGAGGCCGAGCCCGAAACCCTGGATCACGCTGTTGATGACGATGGTGCGGGGCGGAATGTCCGCCGTCCACAGCGTCATGTCGTAGAGCGTGACCGCGATCAGCAGAAGCCCGCAGACGATCAGGAGCCGCGCCTCGACGACCTTCATCAGCCGCCCCACCAGCATCATGGCGACGAAAGTGCCGGCCCCGCGCGAGGCCAGCAGCAGCCCGGCGGTGAGGATCGGATAGCCATAGGCGTTCTGGAACAGCGGCGAGGCGAGCGCCATCGTGGAGAACAGGACGACGCCGATCACCACCATGAAGATGCAGCCGGTGGCGAAGTTGCGGTCCTTGAAGATGGCGAACTGGATGAACGGCCGGTCGGTCGTCAGCGAGTGGGCGAAGAAATAATAGAATCCGGCCGCGCTGATGATGAGCTCGATCACGATTTCCGCGGAATCGAACCAGCCGAGCTGCTCGCCGCGGTCGAGCGCGAGCTGCAACGCGCCGATGCCGACCGCGAGAGCGGTGAAGCCGAACCAGTCGAAGCGCAGGCCATGGTCGGGCGTGGTCTCGTCCATGAACACGATCAGGCCCGCCACCGTGATCGCGCCGAACGGCAGATTGACGAAGAACACCCAGTGCCACGAATAGGCTTCCGTCAGCCAGGCGCCGAGCCACGGCCCCATGATCGGCCCCATCATCACGCCCATGCCCCAGATCGCCATCGCCTTGGCGCGCTCGTGCAGCGGATAGCTGTCGAGCATCACCGCCTGCGACAGCGGCACCAGCGCCGCGCCGAACATGCCCTGCAACAGCCGCGCCAGCACGATCTGGGTGATGTTCTGCGACAGTCCGCACAGCACCGAGGCCACGGTGAAGCCGGCGGAGCAGATGATGAAGACGCGTTTGCGGCCGTAGCGGTTGGCGATCCACCCCACCGGCGCGGTCATGATCGCGGCGGCGACGATGTAGGAGGTCAGCACCCAGTTGACCTGCTCCTGCGAGGCCGACAGCGAGCCCTGCATATAGGGCAGCGCGACATTGGCGATGGTGGTGTCGAGCGCCTGCATGATGGTCGCCGTCATGGCGCAGATCGTCACCATGTTGCGGCGCAGGCCCGGAACCGCGGAAGGGGCCGCGGCGGCGGTCATTGTCCGGCCCGCCCGGCGCTCGCCGAGGCGAGCCCGAGCAGCGCCGCCAGCGAACGGCTGTGGCCGGTGTCGATGGAGACATAGGAGCTCATGCCGGCCTTGAGCTTGCGAACGGCGGGATCGTTCTCATCGAAATAGATCCGCACTGGCACGCGCTGCACGATCTTGACGAAATTGCCGGTGGCGTTCTGCGGCGGCAGGATGGCGAACTGCGCGCCGGTGCCGGGGCTGAGCGAGCCGACCGTGCCCTTGAACACATGATCGGGAAACGCATCGACCGTCACCGTCACCGGCTGGCCCGGCGCGAGATAGGTGAAGTCGGATTCCTTCGGATTGGCGTCGACCCATGGCCGCGACACGTCGATCACGCTGAACACCGGCGTGCCGGCGGTGACGTAGCGGCCGATCTGGATGTTGCTGACCTGGGTGGCGACGCCGTTCATCGGCGCGCGCACGGTGGTGTGGTCGAGATTGCGTTGCGCCTGATCGAGCGCGGCCTTCTCCTGCAGATAGGGCGGGAATTTCTCCAGCGGCAGGTCGTTGTCGCCGAGCAACTGGTTGCGGATCGCGGCCTGCTGCTGGCGCAGCTGTTCGAGCTGGTTGTCGGCGGCGACCAGCGACGCCACGCTGGAATCGAGGTCGAACTGCGATCCGGTGCGCCCCTGCACCAGCGTCGTCTTGCGGTCGACGTCGCGCTGACGCAGCTCCACGGTCTTTTCGGCGAGTTCGATCAGCCGCGTCAGCGCCGCGTTGTTGGATTTGAGATTGGCGAGATCGGTCGCGCTCTGCGCCACCTTCGCTTCCGCCTGCGCCACCGCGAAGCGGAACGGCGCCGGGTCGATCTCGAACATCACGTCGCCGGTCGCGACCTGCTGGCCTTCCTGCACCACGACCTTGCTGATCTTGCCGGATATGTCGGGCGTGATCAGCACCTTCTGCGCGCCGACATAGGCGTTGTCGGTGGTGACGTAACGGCCGCCCGCGAGATAGAAGGCGAGCCCAGCGACCACCGCGACGAGCGGCAGCACCACGAGCAGCAGCACGCGCCGATAGCGCCGCAATCCGGCGGCGAGGCCGCCGCGGGCCGATGCCGCGCCCTCCGAGGGCGGCGCTCCCTCCTTCTGCTCGGCAGGGAATTTGAGGATCGGCTCAGCCATCGATGTTTTCCTCTAGATGCCTGTCGTCCTGCGCCTGAATGGCCTTGCGGATATTGTCCTTCACCGTGTCGAGCTGCGCGACGAGCCGGCGCGCCTCGGCGGCGGACATCTCGCCCAGCGCCACGCGCATGATCTCGGCGCGCCGCTCGGCGAGGCTCTTGAGCACGGGCTGCGCGGCCGGCAGCAGATAGAGGCGGTTGGCGCGGCGGTCGTTGGGGTCGGGCCGGCGCTCGATCAGGCCGGAATCGCACAGCCGGTCGATCAGGCGGGTCAGCGAGATCGGCTGGATATCCATCAGTTCGGCGAGTTCGGCCTGCTTCAGCCCCTCGCTGCGCGCGAGCTTGGACAGCACCGCCCATTGCGCCCGCGTGGTGCCGTAGCGCGAGGCTTCCTTGTCGACGTACTGGCGCACCAGCCGCTGCAGGTCGAACAAGGCGAACAGAAAGTCGGTTTCCGGCTGCTCAGGCATTCCGCATCTCCTGAGCCTGTATATAATAAGCTAGCTTATTAACTGACGACCCGGAATTCGGAAAGCCTGCCCCGCGATGCGCGCATGTCAGGAGACCGCCGGCGGCAACGCCCTTACGGCCTCACGCCCATTCGACGCCAGCCTCGGCCGCGACATCGATCGAGCTTTTCTTGCCGATGCTGTCGAAATGCCGGTCGAGGAAGCGCCTGGCCGCGCGCTGGCCGGCGCGGTGCAGCAGCATGAAGAAATCATAGTCGGTGGTCAGCTTGCTGGAGCCGACCAGCCGCGCGCCCAGACTGCCGAGATCGATCCGGTGGATGTGGAGCCGACGATATTCGCCATCGCCGGTGCCGCGCGGCAGCCGGCCGTCGTCGATCAGGCGGGTGACGAAATCCATCGCCCGCAATTCCGAAATCAGCGCGGCGTTGAAGGTGATTTCGTTCAGCCGGTTGACGATCTCCGAGGACGTGCGCGGCGTGGTCTCGCGCAGCACCGGATTGATCTGCACGACGATCACGTCCTCGGCGTCGGTGGATTGCAGAAACGGAAAGATCGGCGGGTTGCCCATATAGCCGCCGTCCCAGTACGGCACACCGTCGATCTCCACCGCGCGGAACAGAAACGGCAGCGCGGCCGAGGCCATCACCGCATCCGCCGTGATGGTGTCGCGCGAGAACAGGCGCAGCCGCCCGCTATGGACATTGGTCGCAGAAATGTAGAGTGCGAGGTCGCTGTCGCGCACCGCATCGAAATCGACGAAACGCGCGATCAGTTCCTTGAGCGGATTGATATTGAGCGGATTGAGATCATAGGGCGAAAAGTAGTGCGACATGGTCGCGAACCAGCCGCGGACCGGCGATGCGGCGAACGGCAGCAGCGAGAACAGCCGGTCGGCGACGGCGCGCTGCACCGGCGGCAGATCGCCTCCGGCGCTGGCGGCGCGCCAGAATGCGGCGAGCCGCTTGCGCGCCTCCTCCGGCCCGCCGCGCGCGAGCCCGTCCGCCACCATCACGGCATTGACGGCGCCGGCCGAAGCGCCCGAGATGCCGGTGACGGTCAGCCGGCCGTCCGCGAGCAACTGATCGAGCACGCCCCAGGTGAAGGCGCCATGCGCGCCGCCGCCCTGCAGCGCGAGATTGACCCGTTTGGTCTTGGCCGCACTCTCGGCCGACCCCATCTCCGGCCGACGCCAGTTGGTCAGGGATTCCAGGTAGGATCGCAATTGCGTGGACACCATCGAACCTCGGCCGGTTGTTGAAGGGACGGCTATGGCAAAAATTGTGCGCTGCAAAAATGTCGGGACGATGAACCGGGGTAGCCAACCACGGCGGGCAGCGATTAGTGTCCTCCCGCGTGAGCTGCGGATCGTTTCCTCATTTCTGCGCCAGCGAGGTCTGAATTCATGAGAACGCGGCGTCTGCCCGGGCAGAATGCAAGTCTGACCGCCTTGTTCCCCGCGCCCGATCACGACCATGACCGCTGCGCGGCGGAGGGGCTCGCGCGCGCCGAACAGATCTGCATCGAGCGCGGCCAGCGTCTCACCCCGATCCGGCGCCGGGTGCTCAACGCGCTATTGGCCAGCCACCGCCCGCTCGGCGCCTATGAGGTGATCGACGTGCTCGCCAAGGATGTCGCGCGTCCCGCCCCGATCACCATCTATCGCGCGCTCGAATTCCTGATGGAGCACGGCCTCGTGCACCGCATCGAGAGCCGCAACGCCTTTCTGGCCTGCGCCCACGATCACGACGCGGCCGCGATGGTCGCCTTCCTGATCTGCGAGCGCTGCGGCTCGGTCGGCGAAATTCCCGCCGCGGCGGTCACGCACAGTCTCGCCGAAGCGGCGCGCGGCACCGGCTTCACGCCGCGCCTGTCGGTGGTGGAGATCACCGGCATTTGCGCGCACTGCCAAAGCGCGAAATAACCGCTCAAACCCCTTTCCCGCCGTCCTGCCGCATGGCAGCCGCGCCCCTTCCGCATGTCTCAACAATCGATAAGAAACGGCCGTCCCATGCCCGCATCGAGGTCTGTTCCATCCGCGACCGAGCGACCGCTCGACGCCGGCGCCATCGCGCTGGTGGTGCTTCTGTGCCTGACCTGGGGCTTCAATCAGGTCGCCGTCAAACTGGTATTGCCGGAGATTCCGCCGCTAATGCAGGGCGCGCTGCGGTCCGTCGGCGGGCTCGCCGTGGTGCTGATCGTCGCCATGGTCCGCCGGGTTCCGCTGCTTGCGCGGGATGGCACGCTAATTCCCGGCCTGGCCGTGGGCACCCTGTTCGGTCTCGAATTCGTGTTGATGTATCAAGGTCTTGTGTACACGACCGCGTCGCGGGCCGTGGTCTTCATCTATATCGCGCCGTTCTTCGTCGCATTCGGGTCGAACCGGCTGCTGGGCGAACGGATGACGGGATCGCAGTGGCTCGGGCTGGCGTTGTCCTTCGCCGCGGTGGTGATCGCGATCGGAATGCCGCAGGCCGGCGTGGACCGCACCGTTCTGATGGGCGATCTGATGATGCTGTGCGGCGGAACCATGTGGGGGGCTACCACATTGGTGCTCAAGGCGAGCCGGCTCAACCATGCGCCGGCGGAAAAAGGGCTGGTTTATCAGCTTGTTATATCGGCGCCGATACTCGTGATCGGCTCTCTCGTGGCGGGAGAGACGATCGCGGCGATGCCCGGCCGGATGGCGATGTCGCTGATGGCTTATCAGATCGTCTGGGTCGTCGGCGCAACCTTCCTGATCTGGCTGATGCTGGTGAAGGCCTATTCCGCCAGCCGCCTGTCGGCGTTCACGTTCCTGACCCCTTTATTTGGCGTCGCCGCGGGCTATTTCGTACTGGACGAACCGATCTCGGCGGCGTTCGGGATCGCGGCGGTCCTGGTGATCGTCGGTCTCTATCTCGTGAACCGGCCCGCGCCCCGTCTGACTGATCCATCGAAGCCCGACTGATCCATTGAAGACCGTCACAAAAAGCTGATATCTGGAACGTCATGAACAAGGTCGAACAGCCGCCCCAGGCCGATATCGCGGGACCGAAGCCCCGCCACACCACCACCCGCGTCATGGTCGGCGATGTCGCCGTCGGCGGCGGCGCGCCGATCGTCGTGCAGTCGATGACCAATACCGACACCGCCGACGTCGCAAGCACGGTCGAGCAGGTCGCGGCGCTGGCGCGCGCCGGCTCCGAACTTGTGCGCATCACCGTGGACCGCGACGAGGCGGCCGCCGCCGTGCCGCATATCCGCGACGGGTTGCGCGCGCGCGGCGTCACCGTGCCGCTGGTCGGCGACTTCCACTATATCGGCCACAAGCTTCTGGCCGACCATCCGGCCTGCGCCGAGGCGCTCGACAAGTACCGCATCAATCCCGGCAATGTCGGCTTCAAGGACAAGCGCGACAAGCAGTTCTCCGACATCGTTGAATTCGCGATCCGGTACGGCAAGCCGGTGCGCATCGGCGCCA
>JBEBWH010000111.1:0-9196 GCA_040392305.1 Bradyrhizobium sp.
GTCTCGGCATTCAGTTTGAAATCAGACGACGAGGAATCGATGACAGAATGAAGCGACATGAACTCCCGCTGAACCCGGCTGCAGTGACAGGACTGCCGGCGTGAACCGGCGACGACGTCCCATATGGTGTCACCGAGCAACGGTCCCGTGCAAGCTCAACTTTGGCGTGATCCGCCCGGACGCCGCACGGCGCGCGAATACACGCATTTCGCAACCTGCAATCATGCGGGCGGCCGCGAGCGGTTCAGCCATGGCGGCGATGGCCGCCGGGGAAGTCAGTGCGTCCAGGGCTCCAGCCGGCGAAACGCGAAATTGTCGGCATAGGCGATCTTGCGGGGCGCGGGCTCCTTCGGCTCCAGCACCTGATAGGCAATCCCCTCCCGCTCGCAATAGGCGATCGCGTCGTCCTTGGTCGCAAACCGCAGCGTGAGCTGCTGCTTCATGTCCCCTGAGCTGGTCCAGCCCATCAGCGGCTCGATGACACGCGGCTGTTCCGGCTCGTAGTCGAGCTGCCACTCGTTGAGCGTGGCCTTGCCCTGCTGCATGGCGTTCTTGGCAGGCTTGTAGATCCGGGCATTCATGTGGCGAACCCTGCAGTGCTCCGGCCGGCCGCCGGATTGATGGGAGGGACAGGTCAGATATAATGACCGGCCTGCGATGCAACCCGATTGCTTCGACAGGCCGGCACGTCCCGGAGCCGGATATAGCTTCTTCGGGAAGTAGTGACAATCGCGATGCCGGCGCCGGTTGGCGCTCGCGTCGCACCGGCTCATCCCCGCCCCGGCCGTGGCGGCGTTCCGTTCTCGTGAAATCGAAGCCACCATGACGATCCGCGCCACTCTTCCGCCCAGAGGCCGAGACCTTCGCCTCGATTTCTTCCGGGGCATCGCCAATTGGGCGATCTTCCTCGACCACATTCCGAACAACGCGGTGAACTGGATCACCACGCGCAATTTCGGCTTCAGCGACGCCGCCGACCTGTTCGTGTTCATTTCCGGCTACACGGCCGCGTTCGTCTACGCCAATATGATGCTGTCGCGCGGCTTCGTCGTCGGCGCGACGCGGCTGACCAAGCGGGTGTGGCAGCTTTACGTCGCCCACCTCGTGCTGTTCATGGTCTATGTCGTGGCGATCGGTTATCTGGCGCAGCGCTATGCCGACCCCGAGCTGCTGCACGAATTCAACGTCGCGGGCCTGATCGAAAACCCGATCGAGACGCTGCGGCAGGGCATGCTGCTCAACTTCAAGCCGGTCAATCTCGACGTGCTGCCGCTCTATATCGTGCTGATGGGCCTGTTCCCGCCGGTCTTGTGGTTCATGCTGCGGCGGCCGGACGTCACCATGCTGGCCTCATTGGCGCTCTATTTCGCGGCCCGCCAGTTCGGCTGGAACCTGCCCGCCTATCCTTACGGCGAATGGTACTTCAATCCGCTGTGCTGGCAGCTGCTGTTCATCTTCGGCGCATGGTTCGCGCTCGGCGGCGCTCGCGAGTCGCAGTCGATCATCCATTCGCGAGCGCTATTGTATGTCGCAGTGGCGTATCTGCTGTTCGCGCTGGTGATGACGCTGGCCGGCCGCATCCCCGCCTTTGGCGACCTGTTTCCGGTCTGGCTCTATGACGCCTTCAACCCCAACGACAAGACCAACCTCGCGCCTTACCGCGTGCTGCATTTCGTGATCATCGCGCTGCTGGTGACACGCTTCGTGCCGAAGGACTGGGCTGCGCTGGGATCGAAGTGGCTCGAACCGGTCGTCAAATGCGGCCAGCAATCGCTCGCGGTGTTCTGCGTCGGCGTGTTCCTGTCCTTCATCGGCCATTTCCTGCTGACGGTCAGCTCGGGCTCGCTGCTGGTCCAGATTGTCGTCAGCGCGGTGGGAATCGGTATCCTGATCTGCGTCGCTTACTACATGTCCTGGTCGAAGGAGCAGGACAAGCCGCGTGCGCGGCCGCCGGCCGCAGTTTCCGCCGCCGCAGAAACGCCCGCCGCCCCGGTCGCCGGCGGCGGCACGGTCGTCGCGCGCGGGACCGCCGCGGCCGAAAGCCGGGCTCCGTAAACATGAGCGCAATTGTGCGGCTGCGACATTTTGGCTAAAAATGCCGCGTTCGACCACCGCGCGGCCAGCGGGCCATCTCGCTGACAACGCGAAAAGATGTGACAACAGTACGGTTTGCCGCGTTTTTCTAACAGAGCAGATAATCGTCCTTGCCGCGTGCCGTCCGGCTCGCTCCTCAAGGTTTTCGCTCGGAAACGCTCTGGCCGCGGATCGGGATAACACCGCCGATGCATCGTCTCCGCTGCTCGGGAGGCTTCGGGCTGATCACCGCCATCCTGCTGGGCGCGACGGTGCTTGACGCCGGCACGCCGACGCAGGCTCAAGCCCAGCTCCAGAATGCCGCGGCGGCGGTCGCGGCGAAAGGCCCGGCCGCTCAGAGCGACCTCGACAGGGTGTTCGGACACGCCCGCTGCTCCGCGCCGCCGGCCCTCATCCGCATGGAGGGCGCGCTCGGCCGCACGGTCCGGCGGCTGACCGAGGGCCAGCCCGTCAGCATCGTCGCGATCGGCTCATCGTCGACCGCCGGCGCCGGCGCAAGCTCCCCGGATTTCGCCTATCCGGCGCGCCTCGCCCGCGAATTGCGCCAGCACTTTCCGCGCGCGGCGATCACGGTGGACAACCAGGGTATCAATGGCGAGGAAATGGCGCGCATGGTGACGCGGCTGCGCGACGGCATCCTCGCCAGGCGTCCCGATCTCGTCATCTGGCAGCTCGGGTCCAACACCGTGCTGCGCGACCACAGCGTTGCCGCCAGCGCCGCGCCGCTCGAGGAAGGCATCGGCCTGATCCGCGATGCGGGCGCCGATCTGGTGCTGGTCGATCCGCAATTCGCCCCGGCGATCAACACCAAGCGCGGCCTGTCCGAGATGATCGCGCTGATCGGCCGGGCGGCGAAGCGGGCGCATATCGCCGTGTTCCGCCGGTTTGCGGTGATGCAGGACTGGCACGATCATCAGGCGCTGCCGTTCGAGACCTTCGTGACCGCCGACGGCGTTCATCTCAACGACTGGGGCTATGCCTGTTTCGCACGCCTGCTCGGCCACGGCATCGCCGACATGGTGGCGCGCTCGCGCAATATCGCGGCGGCGGGGTCCGCGCCGGTCCGGATCAATATTGATCCGACGCCATAAGTTTTCCATTTAAGCGGTTCAAATCACAGTCTGCCGCTGCCAGTGATTCTGGCCGGCCAAGGACGGGGCGACAGATATTCATGGCTATCGACGACACCTCCGGCTCCACCGGGGAAACCACCGATCATTCCGGCAAAGGCTGGCGCTTTCGCGCCCATCTCGAGACATCGACCCCGCTCGCCGCGCTTCAGGCCGACGGCTGGATCGAGCCGACCAGCACGCGGCCCGAGGTCGGCGAGACCGGCGGCGAATGGCTTTCCGTGGAGGAAGAGAACGACGAGGGGCCGTCGCGGCCGTCGCAGTTCGGGCCGGTCGCAGCTGACGGCGGCGAGGTGCTTCAGTTCCTCATCGCGTTTCGGACCATGGTCGAAACGCAGCTGACGGAGGAGCAGTATCGTGAGGCGGCGCGCGACATCGCCGCGCGCTTCCCCGATCTCGCCCGACAGGCGACCACGCTTCTCGACGACTGATTACAGGAACGGCAAGGGCCAGGCGCGGCGCCGCATGGCGGCGCTCCGCGCGGGCCGCATCAGGTTTTCGGCAGAAGCCGGCGGCGCGGCGCCTTGCGCTCGACCACCACGGCGCGCTGGCCGGGGCGAGCCACCTCGATCACGCGCGATGCACGCAGCGGACGCGCCGCCTTGGCGATCTCGCCGCGCACCTGCTCGATCGGCAATCCCATCAGCGACGCGGCGATCTCGGCCTGCTCGGTCGGATCGTCGGTCAGCCCGATCGCCGCAAAGACAGCTTCGCTCAGCGTCGGAGGATCGTGCCTGACCCGCCGTACGCCGTATTTGGTATTCCAGCTTCCGCTCACAATATTCCGTCTCTCAGTTCGACCGCTGAACGGCCATTATAAATGCTGCGTTGCATCATTGCGACAAGGCTCCGCGCAAATCAGCTATGCGGCGCATCCGCCTGTTTCAATATCGCCGGCCAGCCAACTGTCGTGGCTTGGCTTATGCCGCCACCGTACCCTGACGAACTGCTTCAAGCAGTCGCGCGAGTTGCTTGCGGGCATAAAACATGCGGGTTTTGACAGTGTTCTTGGGAATGCCGAGCACGCGCCCCGCCTCCTCCACCGACAGTTCCTGATAATAGACGAGATCGATGATCTCGCGATGTGCGACCGAAAGCCGCGTCAGGCATTGCCGCAGCGTGGCGATCGAATCGTCGCGCAGCAGAAGCGTTTCGGGCGTATGCGACGGATCTTCGATGGCGCAGGCGACGTCGTCGCTGAGCTGCTCCGGCCGGCGGCGACGGCGCAGCGCCAGCGCCTTGTTGCGGCAGATCGCCAGCAGCCATGTGGTGACGCGGGCGCGTCCTTCGAAGCGCGGCGCGGCGCGATAGATGTCGAGAAACACCTGGCTGACGATGTCGTCCGCGGTCGACGGCTCGCCGAGAAGACGCAAAGCGAAGCGATAGACGCGGCGGCTGTGGCGCGCATAGAGCGCATGCATCGCGGTACGGTCGCCATCGGCGATCCGGGCGATCAGCGTTTCGTCGTCCAGCGACTGCGCGGCGACGATCGCATGATAGTGTCCATCGGCTTTCATGTGGGCCTCCCTGTCGTGTCGACCCACCATGCGGCGGGCGTGCGCCGCCCTCTGTGATGCACATCACTCTCGATCCGCGACACACCAATCCTGCGGCGTGACCGGAATCACAGTCGCTTCCCTGGTCCTTGGCTGAAATGCCGGCGTTTCATCCACGCCGCCGCGCCGCGACGGCTCACGCCAGCGAGGTTTCCATGACACAGACCGGATATTACAATCGCCGCCGCCTCGGCACCGCCATCGTTGTCGGCGCGATGCTGGCATTGGCCGCCCCGACGCTCGCCCATGCCAATGACGGCCGCCCCGGCACGCCGGCCCAGCGCAAGGCCTGCACGCCGGACGTCTACCGGCTCTGCGCCGGAGAAATCCCGAGCATCGCCAAGATCACCTCATGCCTGCGCCGGAAGAAGGACAGCCTCAGCGCCGCCTGCCGCGCCGTGTTCGAGCAATAGGGACAGGGGCGTCGGCGGTGGATCGACCCCTGCCGGAGCCCCGTGCTCCCGGCAGCGACATCTCCTGAGCCGGGAGAAAGGCTGTTTACCGATTGAATACGACGATCCCGGATATTACGAAACAAAACTGCAGGTAATTGCTTGATGAATTAATAGCGAATTGTACGGAACGTGATCATGCCGGACGCAACGGGTTCCAAACCTGCCGATATCTCCGCCGCGACCAGCGCCGCGATGCGCAAACTGGTCGCCGACGGATTGCGTCAGCGGCTCTCCAATGGCGGCACCGCGCCGCTGCCGCCGCGCCTGCAAACCCTGCTCGACGAGATGCGCCGTCGCGAACTGGCCGGCGGCGAATCCTAGCCGCATCCCAATAAAGCGGTTGCGTTCCGGCCCCGTCGCGGCGACAAGGCGCGATGCTTTCCATCTCCGACATTTCGCTCCGGATCGCCGGACGCCTGCTCATTGACCATGCCACGGCGCAGATTCCGCCGGGCGCGCGCGTCGGGCTCATCGGTCGCAACGGCTGCGGGAAATCGACGCTGTTCCGCGCTATCCGCGGCGAACTCGCGACCGAAACCGGAACCATCACGCTGCCGCCGCGCTGGCGCGTCGGCAGTCTCGCGCAGGAGGCCCCCAACGGGCCGGAGCCGCTGATCGATGTCGTGCTGAAGGCCGACCTCGAGCGCGACGCGCTGCTGCGCGAAGCCGAAACGGCGACCGATCCGCACCGCATCGCCGAAATCCAGACCCGCCTTGTCGATATCGATGCGCATTCGGCCCCGGCGCGCGCCGCCGCGATCCTGAGCGGCCTCGGCTTTTCCGCCGAGGCGCAGGCGCGCCCGTGCGCCGAATTCTCCGGCGGCTGGCGCATGCGCGTGGCGCTCGCCGCCACGCTGTTCGCCGAACCCGATTTGCTGCTGCTCGACGAGCCGACCAACTATCTCGACCTCGAAGGCACGCTGTGGCTCGAGGATCACCTCGCCAACTATCCGCGCACGGTGATCGTGGTCAGCCACGACCGCGACCTGCTCGACACCTCCGTCGATCAGATTCTGCATCTCGACCGCGGCAAGCTCACGCTCTATCGCGGCAGCTACTCGACCTACGAAAAGCAGCGCGCGATGCGCGAGATGCTCGACGCCAAGCACGTCAAGCGCCAGGAGGCCGAGCGCAAGCGGCTGCAGGCCTTCGTCGACCGCTTCAAGGCCAAGGCGTCGAAGGCGCGGCAGGCGCAGTCGCGCGTCAAGCGGCTGGAGAAGATGGAGCCGATCACGGCGCTCGTCACGCAGGACGTGCGCGAGATCACCTTCCCGCCGCCGGATAAAATCCTGTCGCCGCCGATCATCGCCATCGACGACGTCGCGGTCGGCTACGAACCCGGCAAGCCGGTGCTGAGCCGCGTCACGCTGCGCATCGACAACGACGATCGCATCGCCCTGCTCGGCGCCAACGGCAACGGCAAATCGACGCTGGTGAAGCTCATCGCCGGCCGCCTCGCGCCGTTTTCCGGTGGCGTCACCCGCGCCGACAAACTCTCGGTCGCCTATTTCGCGCAGCACCAGCTCGACGAACTGAACGAGGACGGCACGGTCTACAGCCACGTCCGCCGCCTGATGCCGGATGCCCCGGAAGCGAAGATTCGCGGTCGCGCCGGCGCCATTGGATTTTCCGGTCACGCCGCCGATACCGTGGTGAAAAGCCTCTCGGGCGGCGAGAAGGCGCGGCTGCTGCTCGGCCTCGCGACTTTCTTCGGTCCCAATCTCATCATCCTCGACGAGCCGACCAACCATCTCGACATCGACAGCCGCGCCGCACTTGCCGAGGCGATCAACGAGTTTCCCGGCGCGGTGATCATGGTCTCGCACGATCGCTATCTGCTGGAAGCCTGCGCCGACCAGCTCTGGATCGTCGCCGATCACCGGGTGACGCCCTACGACGGCGACCTCGACGACTATCGCCGCGCCGTTCTTTCGGCGCGCGGCCTGCGCCAGCCGGGACGCGAGCGCAGCGAGGGTAACGGGTCGCGCAAAGCCGCCGACGGCAAGCGCCCGCCATCGGCCAGCACGGCACGCAAGATTTCGTCGGCGGAAGCCGAGATCGCGCGCATCAGCGCGATCATCGACAAGATCGACGCAGCGCTGGCGCTGCCCGATCTGTTTCAGCGCGATCCGAAGAAGGCCGCGCAACTCGGCAAGGCGCGCAGCGCAGCCGCTGCCGCGCTCGAACGCGCCGAGGAAGAGTGGCTTGAGGCGAGCGCCGTGCAGGACGCCGGCTGACCGGTCAACGACGCTGGATCAGACCTGCCGACGATCCTTTTGTTTGAGCATGATCTTGTCCGAAAACCGGTTCCCACTTTTCGGGATCATGCGCTAGCCGCGGCGCGGCCGCCGCGGGCGTTCAGGCGCGGCCGGAGCCGGCAACGCCTCGATCGACGACAGCCGCCCCGCCGTGAAACGATAGATGCCGGAGCGCGACCCGCCGCCATAGGTGACGACCGCGAGGCGCCGCCCCTGCGGATCGCTGGACAGTTCGACATGCGAGGGCTGGCCGACCGCGCGCACCACCTCGCATTCGGTATGGCCGAGCGCGACCGGCCCCGCCGGCATCGCGCCATCGGCGGAGGCCTGCGCCTCCGCGCCGGGCGGCGGCATGTCGGAGCACGCGCCGTCCGCGCTCACGAGGTCGGCCGGCGCGACCGGCTTGGTCGGACTGAGCGGCGGCGCCTCGATCGAAATGTCCTTCCTGAACACACGGCCCGCGCCGGAGAACCATTCCTGATCCTTCAGCGAATAATCCGACAGGCTCCCGCCGCAACCTGAGACCAGCGGCACGGCAAGGCAGACGACACTCCAGCGGATGATGGATGCAGCGGTTGTCACGATAGATCTCGATCCCGTCTTGATGCCGGCGCCTCGCGGCAGTGAAGCGCCCTTGCGAATGTCTCGTTTCACATGCAGCACAAGCCGTCATGCAAAGCCGGAACAAAGAACAGCGAAGGATAGCACCAACGGACACCATTCCTTTGCGTCACGATGATGGCCCGTCCGCCGGCCATCCCCTGATAATGACAAATATCATTAATTTTTAGCAATCGACACCGGCCGCCCTGTTGCGAAACCCACATGGAAACCGTCCAGATCGGACCGCGATTCAGCCGCCATGGTCGCGCCGCACCCAGCGCCCCTGCTCGTCGCGCTGCCAATAGGTCGCCGTGAAGTCGCGCGCCTTGCAGGCTTTCCATGCCGCGCGGGCGGCGGCGACGGCGTCATCGTCGTCGCCGTTGAAGATTAGCACCAGCCGCTCATACTGCCCGGCGTCGGCCGGCAGCGCCGCCTCGACCAGAAAGCGGACATTCGCGGCATTCGGATTGGCTTCATCGACGACCAGAACGATCGGCTGGCCCTCCATGTCGCGCTCGCGCCAGGTCACATGCGGCAGGAACGACTCGTCGCGATAGGTCCACAGATGCGCGTCGAGCGCATCCACCCGCTCCTCGCTGTCCGCCTGCACCACGACGCGCCAGCCGCGCTCCAGCGATTTCTCAAGCAGCGGCGGCAGCACGCTTTCGAGCGCCGTGTTCTGCAGATGATAGAACAGGACTTCCGTCATCGCGCCGCCGCGCTTGTCACTAGCGCTTGCCCTCGTAGTAGTCCGACACCAGCCGGTCGAGCAGCCGCACGCCATAGCCGGAGCCCCAGCTATGGTTGATGTCGCTCGACGGCGCGCCCATCGCGGTGCCGGCGATGTCGAGATGCGCCCACGGCGTGTCGTCGACGAAACGCTGCAGGAACTGCGCGGCGGTGATCGAGCCGCCATAGCGGGAGCCGGCGTTCTTGACGTCGGCGAATTTGGAATCGATCAGCTTGTCGTATTCCGGCCCAAGCGGCAGCCGCCAGACGCGCTCGCCGGTGACCTGCCCGGCGGCGCTGAGGCGTTCGGCGAGTTGATCGTTGTTGGAGAACAGGCCGGCATATTCGGTGCCGAGCGCGACCAGGATCGC
>JBEBWH010000112.1:0-9190 GCA_040392305.1 Bradyrhizobium sp.
TCCGCGCCATTTTCGATGCGGCGGTGGCGCGTGCGCATCCGGAGCGCGCGCTGCCCTCGCATTTGCCGCCGCCGTCACAAGGCCGCATCGTCGTGCTTGCCGCCGGCAAGGGCGCGGCCGCCATGGCCGTCGCCGCCGAGACGCACTATCTCGACAAACTGGGACTGCCGCCATCGCGACTGAGCGGACTTGCGACAACCCGGCACGGCTACGGATTGCCGACACGGCAGATAGGCGTCATCGAGGCCGGCCATCCGGTGCCGGATGAAGCGGGCCTTCGCGCCGCCGATGAGACGCTGCGGCTCGCGGAAACTGCCACCGCGAACGATCTCGTACTGGTGCTGTTGTCCGGCGGCGGCTCGGCCAACTGGATCGCGCCGGCCGCGGGCGTCTCGTTCCAGCAGAAACAGCAGCTCAACAAGGCCCTGCTGCGCTCGGGCGCGCCGATCGGGGAGATCAACACCGTCCGCAAGCATCTGTCGCGGATCAAGGGCGGGCGGCTCGCGCGCGCCAGCATGCCGGCGCAACTGGTGACGCTAGCGATCTCCGACGTGCCGCGCGACGAGCCGACGGCGATCGCTTCGGGGCCGACCGTCGCCGATCCGACGACGCTGGCCGACGCCCGCGCCATCGTCGCCCGCTATTGTCTCACGCTGGAGGATGCCGTCGCGCGCGCTCTCAACGACGAGGCCAACGAGACCTGCAAACCGGGCGACCCGGCATTCGCCGAAGCCCGCTTCGACATCATCGCCCGCCCCCGCGACGCGCTTGAAGCTGCAATGGCGGCGGCGCGCGCGGCCGGATACGACGTGGTCGATCTCGGCGGCGATCTTGAAGGCGAGGCCCGCGACGTCGCTGCCGCCCACGCCGCATATGCCCGTGAGGCCCACGGGCACGGCAGACGCGTTGCATTTCTTTCCGGCGGTGAACTGACGGTCACGGTCACGGGGTCGGGGCGCGGCGGCCCGAACCAGGAATATGCGCTGGCGCTGGCGCGCGACCTCGCCGATCTGCACGGCATCGCGGCGCTGGCTGCCGATACCGACGGCGCCGACGGCGGCGCGGGCGCGCCTTCCGATCCGGCCGGCGCCATGATCGACCAGCGCACATTCGAAATCATGCGAAGGCGGGGGCTCGATCCCGCCGCCGCGCTCGCCGACAACGACGCGACGGGCTTCTTCGAGGCGACCGGCGATCTGCTCGTCACCGGACCGACGCGAACCAATGTCAACGATCTGCGCGTGATCCTCATCGATCCGCCGCAGCCCGAAATCTAGAAATCGCGCGCGATAACCGTCAGCATCCGCAGCAGCGCGACGCGATCCTCCGATCCAAGCAGACGCGTCAGCCGCGCCTCATGCCGGGTCGAGATCAGTTTTTTGGCGCGCGCCAGCACGGTTCGCCCTTTCTCGGTCAGCATCAGGACATGCGAACGGCGGTCCTGCGGCGAACGGCTACGCTGACACAATCCGCGATCCTCGAGACTGTCCAGCATGGCGACGAAATTCGGCCGCTGGATTCCCAGGGTGGAGGCGATCTCCGTCTGGTTGCGACCGGGATTGCGGTCCAGCAGCAGGAGCACGGAAAACTGCGCCGGAGTGAGCTGCATCGTCGCGACGCAACGTAGAAAATCCTCGAACACGCGCAATTGCGCACGCTTGAGCACGTAGCCAAGAAGATCCGACAACTCCCCGAGTTCGATAGCGTCGGCCGCCGGGGTCGGTCGCCTCACTCGCGCGCGCGAGGCGGGCGGACGGCGTACCGGCCTATTCTCGGGATTGGAATGGGCCATCGCGAATCTCGTTGCAGTGCGGCGCATGATGAGGGAATGTGCACCGTCGCAGGTCTTGAGATTATATCCGATAATCGTTATGGACTATACCAAATAAGGCGGGTTTTCGTCGCGTTGTTGAAAATGCGCGGCGCGCCGTGAGTGGGGGGAGCGGCCGGTCTTGAACTCGACCATCTTACTGTTCCTGCTGCAGGATGGAATCACCAATGGCGCGATCTACGCGCTGCTCGGGCTCGCGCTCGTGCTGGTGTTCGCCGTCACACGGGTGATCCTCATCCCTCAGGGCGAATTCGTGACCTATGGCGCGCTGACTTATGCCGCGCTGGCCTCCGGAAAATTCCCCGACACCGCCCAGCTCGCGCTTGCGATGGGCATCGTCGCCTTCGGCTTCGATCTGTTCACCGCACGCCATAACCTGCGGCTCCGGCGCCTCCTGCAATCGCTCGGGGTCAACATCGTTCTGCCGGCCGCCGTGCTGCTGCTGACGCTATGGTTCGCCGGCCGTAAAAACCCGGTCTATGTCGATGCCGGCCTCGCGCTGCTGATCGTCGCCTGCATCGGCCTCTATCTCTACCGTATCGTCTACCAGCCGATCGCTCACGCCTCGGTGCTGACGCTGCTGATCGCCTCGGTCGGCGCGCATCTGGCAATGCAGGGCTTTGCGCTGGTGTTCTTCGGCGCCGAAGGCCTGCGCGGCCCCGCCATTTCCGACGCCTCGTTCTCGCTCGGCGCGCTGATGTTCACGGGCCAGAGCGTCGGCGTCTACATCATCACCGCAGCGCTCATCGTCGCGCTCTGGCTGTTCTTCGGCTACACGCTCTATGGCCGCGCCCTGCGCGCCACCGCAGTCAATCGCCTCGGCGCGCGCCTGGTCGGCATCCGCACCTCGCTGTCGGGACGGATGGCGTTCCTGCTCGCGGCGGTGATCGGCGGCGTCTCCGGCATTTTGATCGTGCCGATCACCACGCTGTATTACGACACCGGCTTCATCATCGGGCTGAAAGGCTTCGTCGTCGCCATCATCGGCGGACTGATCAGCTATCCGATCACGGCGGCGGCCGCGATCGCCGTCGGCGTCGTCGAGGCCTTCGCCTCCTTCTATGCCAGCAATTACAAGGAAGTCATCGTCTTCACCCTCATCCTGCCGGTCCTGGTGCTGCGCTCGCTTGCTGCGCCCGAGGTCGAAGAAGAACAGGATTGATCGCGATGACCCTGCGCTGGCCAATTGTCCTATTCGCCCTGGTCATTGTTGCCGTCCCGCTGGTGCCGGATATCCCGCCGTTCTGGCTTGTGCTGCTCAACAATATCGGGCTCGCCGCGCTGGTCGCGATGGGGCTTGTGCTGCTGACCGGCGTCGGCGGCCTCACCTCGTTCGGGCAGGCCGCGTTCTGCGGCTTCGGCGCCTATACCACCGCCGTGCTGACCACCGCCTATGGCCTCTCGCCGTGGCTGACGCTGCCGCTCGCCCTCCTCGTCAGCGGCGTCGCCGCGGTGCTGCTCGGACTGATGACGGTGCGCCTCTCCGGCCACTATCTGCCGCTCGGCACGCTCGCCTGGGGGCTTGCGCTCTACTATCTCTTCAGCAAGCTCGAATTTCTCGGGCGCAACGACGGCATTTCCAGCATCCCGCCGCTGGCGATCGGCAGCTACCGGATGCTCAGTCCGGGTACCATCTATTTCGCGATCTGGTTCGCGGTGATCGCCGCCGCCGTGCTGACCCTCAACCTGCTCGATTCGCGCACCGGCCGCGCCATCCGCGCGCTGCGGCGTGGCCACATCGCCGCCGAGGCGTTCGGGGTGCAGACCGCGCGCGCCAAGCTGCTCGTCTTCATCTACGCCGCCGTCCTCGCCGGGCTGTCGGGCTGGCTCTACGCCCATTTCCAGCGCACCGTGAACCCGACGCCGTTCGGCCTGCTCGCCAGCATGGAATATCTGTTCATCGCCGTCATCGGCGGCTCGGGTTACGTCTGGGGCGCGGTGCTCGGGGCCGGCATCGTGGTGATCCTGAAGGAAATCCTGCAGGGCTACCTGCCGATCGTGTTCGGCGGCCAGGGCCAGCTCGAAACCATCGTGTTCGGCATCATGCTGTTCGTGCTGTTGCAGGTCGCCCCGACCGGCATGTGGCCGCGGCTGACGGCGCTGCTGCGCGTCAGGACGCAGCAGAAGAAGATCGACCCGTCAGCCCCGGCGCTGGCGCCGCGCAGGCCCGCCGAAGCTGCCGCCGATGGCGTGCTGCTGCGGATCGACGGCGCGCGCAAGGAATTCGGCGGCGTGGTTGCGGTCAACGATGTCTCGTTCGAGGTGCGCAGCAACGAGATCGTGGCTCTGATCGGCCCCAACGGCGCAGGCAAGAGCACGACCTTCAACCTCGTCACCGGCGTACTCAAGGCCACCGCCGGCCATGTTTCCCTGCTCGGCGAAAGCATCGACGGCGCCTCTCCGCAGGACGTCGTTCAGCGCGGCGTCGCCCGCACCTTCCAGCACGTCAAGCTGGTGCCCGACATGACCGTCCTTGAGAACGTCGCCATCGGCACACATCTGCGCGGGCATGCGGGAGCGATCGCCAGCATGCTGCGGCTCGATCGCACCGAGGAGGCGCGTCTGCTTGCCGAAGCGGCGCGACAGATCGAGCGCGTCGGCCTGAAGGAACAGATGCATCAGCTCGCCGGCAGCCTCTCGCTCGGCCAGCAGCGCATCGTCGAGATCGCCCGCGCATTGTGCGTCGATCCCATGCTCCTGCTGCTCGACGAGCCGGCCGCCGGCCTGCGCCACATGGAAAAGCAGAAGCTCGCCGAACTGCTGCGGCAACTGCGCGACGGCGGCGTTTCGGTGCTGCTGGTCGAGCACGACATGGGCTTCGTGATGGACCTCGCCGACCGCATCGTCGTGCTCGATTTCGGCACCAGGATCGCCGAGGGCGTGCCTGCCGAGATCAAGCAGAACGCCGAGGTGATCAAGGCCTATCTCGGAGGTGTGGCATGAGCGGCCCCCTGCTCGACGTCTCCGGCGTCACCATTGCCTACGGCAAGGTCGAAGCGGTGCGCAACGTCTCGCTCGAAGTGCGCGACAACGAGATCGTCACCATCGTCGGGGCCAATGGCGCCGGCAAGACGACGCTGCTCAATGCCATCATGGGCATCCTGCCGCTCAAGGGCCGGGTCGGCTTCTCCGGGACCGACATTGCCAGCTCCGATATCGAGGATCGGGTCGGCGACGGGCTCTGCCTCGTCCCCGAGCATCGCGAACTGTTCGGCACGATGACGGTCGCCGAAAATCTCCAGCTCGGCGCCTTCCGCAGCGGCAAGGCCGAGGCCGAAACCTCGCTGGAGGAAGTCTACACGCTGTTTCCGCGCCTGCGCGAGCGCCACCGCCAACTGGCGGGCACCCTCTCCGGCGGCGAACAGCAGATGCTGGCGATGGGCCGCGCGCTGATGAGCCGTCCGCGCCTCCTGATGCTGGACGAGCCGAGCCTCGGCCTCGCGCCGCTGATCGTCGCCGACATCTTCCGCACCGTCGCCGAACTGCGCCGCTCCGGCGTCTCCATTCTGCTGGTGGAACAGAACGCCCGCGCCGCATTGAAGATCGCCGACCGCGCCTATGTCATGGAGCTGGGCGAATTCATCCTCAGCGGCACGGCGGAGGACGTCGCGGCTGATCCCCGCGTGATCGGCAGCTATCTCGGCTTCCAGACCAACAGCAGCCACGCCTGAGACTACGCCGCACTCTCCTGTTCGACGCAGATTCCCTGGCTGTCGGCGTCCGACAGCGGCTCATCGAGCAGCGCGCAATGATGCGGGGAGGCCGCCGAGCCGCCCGCCGCTTTACGGAAATGACGGCAGGTGTGGCAAACGCCGAACGGACGGCCGTTGTTGCGCCCGACCGTATTGCGCAGCACCGCCTGCAGCGCGGCAAGCAGTTCCTCGCAGCCGCCGCCCGCCGCGGCAATATCCTCGGCAAGATGAAGCAGTGGATCGCGCTTGAGCGCGGCGACGCCGCGCCGCGTCAGCGCCAGTTCGGTCGAGCGGCGGTCGCGCTCGCTCGCCATGCGCACGGCGAAGCCCTTCTGCTCCAGCGCAATCAGCGTCTGCGACACCGTGCCGCGGGTCGAGCCGAGATAGTCCGCAAGCCCAGCCGGCGTCCGCGAAAAGCGGTTGGCACGCGCGAGATAGCGCAGCGCCTCCCATTGCGCCGGGTTGAGCCCCTCGACGGCGACGCCGCTGCGCATCAGCCGGTCCAGTCGGCCGATCAGGTAGGCGCTCTCAATGGCGGCGGACGGAATCATAATAGCGACTCGCTACTTTACTGTTGACGTGGAGAGGTTGATCGAAGATATCGTATCGAGTCGATACTATAAGCCCAAGGAGCCCGCAATGCCTCTCTCCCGAACCGACAGAATCGCAATCATTCTGGCGCAAAGCGCGCTGCTTGCCGCCACGTCCGCGCTCGCGCACGATATCCACGCCAAGCCGGACGCGAAAGTGCCGCCTTCGTTCGATATCACCAGCGCCTCCGCGAGCACCGACGGCCGGCTCGCCACCTTCTCCATGGAGGTGACGGGCAAGGCGGGCTCCCAGAAGCCGAAAAAGGTCGGCAAGCTCGCAGGCTCCAGGGTCGACGCCTATGTGTGGCCGACCAAGCTCGACCCGGCCGCCGCCGGCTTCGAACGCAATTCCGGCATTCTGGCGTTGGCGATCACGGCGCATCCCGATTTCGACGACACTCCGCTGTTTGACGAGAACGGCGACGGCGACCCAAACAACGATGGCGCCGACTGGCACTCGCACTGGGTGGTGCTGGCCGATGACGCGGCGTGCGCCGGCGGGCTCAAGGTGCGCGACATCTCGCCGGGACAGGATGTTTTGCCGGCAACCGCGCCGGGCCTGCCGCTGGCGCTCGACAGCCCCGGAATGAGCCCGATCCTCAAAGGCAAGACGGTGCGCATCACTGTGCCGGTGAAGGGCGCCGAGAACATCAATTTCGATGCGGTCGCGGCTCATCTGCAAGTCCACGAGAAGGGCGAGAAGCCGCTGCTCTGCGTCACCGGCACCTACAAGGTCGCCTCCGGCAAGCTGACGCTGCCCGGTGTCATCATGAAGAAGGACGCGAAATAACCCAGCGCGCCGGAGACTTATTCCCGCGTCCTGCACATGGTCGGCGGACTGTGACGCACGCCAACCATAAAAAAGTGGCCGGGGATGCCCCGGCCACTTTCGCAAATTCAAACCATTGCGGAATGCTCATTCCGCCGGCACGTATTTGCCATCCTTCACCGTCAGGATGATGCGCGAACGCTCATCGACGCCAAAACGATCCGTCTCGGTGAAATTGTAGACGGCCTGGCTCGCCGCAAGCTCCTTCTCGGTCAGCAACGCCTTGCGGATCGCCTCGCGAAACTCCTGAGTGCCGGGCTTGGCCGTCTTCAGCGCCACCGGAATGATGCGCTTGAGAAGCTCGAACGCATCGTAGGAGTGACCGGCGAACTGGCTGCGGCTGTTGGCGCCGTATTTGGCTTCATAGGCCGTGTTCAGCGCCAGACCCGGCTTCTTGGTCAGCGCGCTGTCGGGCTGCGTCTCGGGCGACATCACCGGCCCCGAGGCCATGATGACCCCTTCGGCCGCCTTGCCGGCGATCCGGATGAAATCCATGCTGGCCGCGCCATGGGTCTGATAGATCAGGCCCTTGTAGCCGCGCTCGCGCAGCGCGCTCTGCGGCAGCGCCGCCGCCGTGCCCGACGCGCCGATCAGCACCGCATCCGGATTGGCCGCCACGAGCTTCAGCACCTGACCGGCGACCGACGTATCGGGACGGGCGAAGCGCTCGTCAGCAATCACCTTGATGCCCATCGGCTCGGTCTGCGCCTTGACGTCGTTCAGCCACAGATCGCCATAGGAATCCGAGAAGCCGATATAGCCGACGGTCTTCACGTTGTGCTTCTTCATATGGTCGTAAAGAACCTTGCCCATCACCGGGATCGGTTGCGGCATGCTGACCGACCATTTGGCGCGCGGCGGCGTGATCGGCAGCGGGGCGAGGCTGAAATGCGGCACGCCCACTTCGTTCGCCACTGTCGAGATGGCGATGGTCGGCGGCGTGGTGGACGATCCCATCACGATATCGGCGTTGGATTCGGTGATGAAGCGGCGAACATTGGTAGTCGCGGTCGTCGAATCGCCGCCATCGTCGAGCACCATGACCTTGAGCGGCACCCCGCCGATCTCCTTCGGCACGAATTCGAGCGCGTTGCGCTCCGGAATGCCGAGCGCTGCGGCCGGTCCCGTCGTTGTAATGCTGAGGCCGATCGTGATCTCGTTGCTCTGCGCCAGCGCCGGACTGCAAAGCGCCGGCAGCAGCAGAGACACCGCGGCCGCGGCGGTCGATAGCGTCCAATTCCTCATAACTTCCCTCCCTCTGGATCAGTTGGTGGTGACGTTAGCCTTCCCTGATGCGAAGCACAATTGCGCCAGCGCTGGCTCAGCGCGGCGCCATGCGCAGCGAACCGTCGAGACGCACGACCTCGCCGTTGAGATACGGATTGTCGATCATATGCAGCGCCAGCGAAGCGAACTCTTCAGGCTGGCCGAGCCGCGCCGGGAACGGGATCGCCTTGGCCAGGCTGTCCTGCGCCTCCTGCGGCAGGCTGCCGAGCAGCGGGGTGAGAAACAGCCCCGGCGCGATGGTCATCACGCGGATGCCGAACTGCGCCAGTTCGCGCGCGATCGGCAGCGTCATGCCGACGATGCCGCCCTTGGAGGCCGAATAGGCGGCCTGGCCGATCTGGCCGTCGTAGGCCGCGACCGAGGCGGTGTTGATCACCACGCCGCGCTCGCCGCCGTCGAGCGGCGCCAGCTTCGCCATCGCATCGGCGGCAAGCCGCAGCATGTTGAACGATCCGATCAGGTTGACGCGGATCACCTTGTCGAAGTCGGGCAGCGGCATCGGCCCGTCGCGGCCGACCACGCGCTTGGCGACGCCGATGCCGGCGCAGTTGACCAGCACCCGGGCCGGGCCGTGAGCGGCGGCGGCCTTGGCGATCGCCGCTTCGGCGGAAGCGGCGTCGGCGACGTCGCAGGTCACGGCAATGCCGCCGATTTCCTTGGCGAAGCTCTCGGCCAGAGCCGTGTTGAGATCGAATACCGCCACCTTGGCGCCCTGCGCGGCCAGCTTGCGCGCGGTCGCGGCTCCCAGTCCCGAAGCGCCGCCGGTCACGATGGCCGCCTGATCTTTCAGCAACATGCACTCATCCTCCACTCTGTCGCGCGCCCGGGCGCGCCGTTGACTTTCACTCGATCGATATCACCGCCGCCGCAGGATCGCCGGCATAGATCTGATCGATCAGCGCGGCGCGATGTTCGAGCACCGCGCGCTGGTTGATCGAGCCCTTGTCGGTGACTTCGCCGC
>JBEBWH010000113.1:0-9181 GCA_040392305.1 Bradyrhizobium sp.
CCGATGGACAAGAGCCTCAGTCCGGGCTGCACCTACTGCCAGCCGCAGATCGCATCGGTCGGGCTGACCGAGGCCAAGGCCAAGGAGCAGGGCCGCGACATCCGCGTCGGCCGCTTCCCGTTCGCCGGCAACGGCAAGGCCATCGCGCTCGGGGAAGATCAGGGCCTGGTCAAGGTGATCTTCGACGCCAAGACCGGCCAGCTTCTCGGCGCGCATATGGTCGGCGCCGAGGTCACCGAGCTGATCCAGGGCTATGTCGTCGCCATGAATCTGGAGACGACCGAGGAAGAGCTGATGCATACGGTTTTCCCGCATCCGACGCTGTCGGAGATGATGAAGGAAGCCGTGCTCGACGCCTATGGACGAGCGTTGAACATTTAAGCGTCTGCCGCGTCTTTCCTGACATGAAGCGTTGACGGTGCCCGCCCGCGAGGGCGGGTTGCGGCGTTGCAACATTGTTGCGGGCAAGCAACACCTGACCAACATTAGCGCGTTTGCCCGCTCGCCTCTTGCGCGCGCCGCGATTTGGCCACACGCCTCACTGACAGCATTCCTGTAGCCCGAACGATCGGCTTGCGGAATGGACGAGGATCGGAGTTCGTCCCGGTCCGCAAGCGGTGGGAGCAGGTTCGCGATGGACGCCAAGGCCAACCTCAAATCCAGACTGCCAAGCCGTCATGTGACGGAAGGGCCGGACCGCGCGCCGCACCGTTCCTATCTGTATGCCATGGGCCTGACCACGGCCCAGATCCACCAGCCGTTCGTCGGCGTGGCGTCGTGCTGGAACGAGGCGGCGCCCTGCAACATCTCGCTGATGCGCCAGGCGCAGGCCGTCAAGAAGGGCGTTGCGGCGGTCGGCGCCACACCGCGCGAGTTCTGCACCATCACGGTCACGGACGGCATCGCCATGGGCCATGAGGGCATGCGCTCGTCGCTGCCCTCGCGCGAGGCCATCGCCGACACCGTGGAGCTGACCATCCGGGGGCACTCCTACGACGCCCTGATCGGGCTGGCCGGCTGCGACAAGTCGCTGCCCGGCATGATGATGGCGATGGTCCGCCTCAATGTGCCGTCGATCTTCATCTATGGCGGCTCGATCCTGCCCGGCAATTTCCGCGGCCAGCAGGTCACGGTGCAGGACATGTTCGAGGCGGTCGGCAAGCATTCGACCGGGGAGATGTCCGACGCCGATCTCGACGAGATCGAGCGCGTCGCCTGTCCGTCGGCGGGCGCCTGCGGCGCGCAGTTCACCGCCAACACGATGGCGACCGTATCCGAGGCAATCGGGCTGGCGCTGCCTTACTCGGCCGGCGCGCCGGCGCCCTATGAAATTCGCGACGCATTTTGCATGGCGGCCGGCGAGAAGATCATGGACCTGATCGCCGCCAATATCCGTCCGCGCGATATCGTCACCCGCAAGTCGCTGGAGAATGCGGCGGCGGTGGTGGCGGCCTCCGGCGGCTCGACCAACGCCGCGCTGCATCTGCCGGCGATCGCGCACGAATGCGGGATCAAGTTTGACTTATTCGACGTCGCCGAAATCTTCAAAAAGACACCTTATGTCGCGGATTTGAAACCGGGCGGCCGTTATGTCGCCAAAGACATGTTTGAAGCTGGTGGCATACCGCTTCTGATGAAGACGCTGCTCGATCACGGCTTCCTTCACGGCGATTGTCTCACCGTCACCGGTCGGACCATCGCCGAGAATATGAAGACCGTGAAATGGAATCCTCATCAGGATGTGGTGCGTCGGGCCGACGACCCCATCACCGTCACGGGCGGCGTGGTCGGCCTGAAGGGCAATCTGGCCCCGGAAGGTGCGATCGTGAAAGTCGCCGGAATGAGCGAGCTGACATTTACCGGACCGGCGCGTTGCTTCGACCGGGAGGAGGATGCCTTCGAGGCGGTCAAGAACCGCACCTATAAGGAAGGCGAGGTTCTCGTCATCCGATACGAGGGGCCGCGCGGCGGCCCTGGCATGCGCGAAATGCTGGCGACCACCGCGGCTCTTTACGGACAGGGCATGGGCGGCAAGGTCGCGCTGATCACCGATGGCCGGTTTTCCGGCGCGACGCGCGGCTTCTGCATCGGCCATGTCGGGCCGGAGGCGGCGGTCGGCGGGCCGATCGCGCTGTTGCGCGACGGCGACATCATTGAAATCGACGCCAACACCGGCACGCTCGACGTCAGACTGTCGGATGCCGAACTGGCGGAGCGTCGGAAAAGCTGGGAACCGCGCGAGACGAATGCTCGCTCGGGGGTGCTGTGGAAGTATGCGCAACAGGTCGGTCCGGCCGTTAGTGGCGCTGTCACCCATCCGGGTGGGGCGCATGAGAAACAGTGTTATGCGGATATCTGAGCGTATTGTTGGTGTCGCGTTGGCGTTGACAGCCTCGGCTCTGCTGGGGCCGGCCCTCGCATTCGAAGGAACCGCCGTCGGCCACGAGGATGCGGCCATTCCGGTGGTCGCTGCGCAGCAACCCGGCACCGCGGCGGCGATCAAGAAGGCCGTTCCGCCGCCGACCAGCCTGACCGCGCTGCAATATGCTGCGGAGGGCGGTCATCCGGTGGCGCAGTGGAAGCTCGGCCGGATGTATGCCAGCGGCGACGGCGTCGCCAAGGATAATCTGCGCGCCTTCGACTATTTCAGCCGCATCGCCAACGCCCACGCCGAGGACAATCCATCGGCGCCGCAGGCGGGCATCGTCGCCAATGCGTTTGTCGCGCTTGGCCGCTACTACCTGAGCGGCATCCCGAATACCAAGGTCAAGGCCGATCCCGAGCGGGCGCGCGAGATGTTTTCCTACGCGGCGTCCTATTTCGGCAATGCCGACGCGCAGTATGATCTGGCGCGGCTCTATATCGGCGGCATCGGCGCGCCGCGCGATCCGCGCTATGGCGCGCGCTGGCTCGGCCTTGCTGCCCAGAAAGGCCAGCATCAGGCACAGGCATTGCTCGGCCAGATGCTGTTCAACGGCGATCATCTGCCGCGGCAGGCGGCAAAGGGCCTGATGTGGCTGACGCTTGCCAAGGACGCCGCGGGCGCCGACGAGGCCTGGATCAGCGACAGCTACAGCAAGGCCATCGCCAAGGCGAGCGAGGACGACCGCGCGATGGCGCTGCGGATGCTGGAGCGCTGGGTGCAAGGCCGCCGCGACTGAGCCGGCAGCCTCGTCGCACGGATCGGCGAGGCAGGGTGGTCAGCCGACTGACCGGCCGAGGAACAGGTCAGCTCTTGCCGAAATCGAGATCGATCCAGACCGGGACGTGATCCGAGGCTTTCTCCCAGCCGCGGACGTGACGGTCGATTCCCGCGCCGACCAGTCGGTCGCTCGCTTGCGGTGACAGCAGCAGGTGGTCGATGCGGATACCCTTGTTTTTCGGCCACGCGCCGCCCTGATAGTCCCAGAACGTATAGCGCCCCGCCTCGTCGGTCACGGCGCGCAAAGCGTCCGTGAGGCCGAGATTGATCAGGGCCTGAAAGCGCTCGCGCGTTTGCGGAAGGAACAGTGCATCACCGATCCAGGCTTGCGGATCGTAGACGTCCTTCGATGTCGGGATGACGTTGAAATCCCCGGCCAGCACCAGCGGCTCTTCCTGTTTCAGGCGCTCGCGTGAATATTCAGCAAGGCGCGACATCCAGTTGAGCTTATATGGATATTTTTCCGATCCGACAGGATTGCCGTTGGGCAGGTAAAGGCAGGCGATGCGGATCACGCCGTGATCATGGGCCACGAGGCCTTCGAGAAAGCGCGCATGCGTGTCCTCGCCATCACCCGGCAGCATCGGGCGCGTTTCCTCGAACGGATAGCGCGACAGCAGCGCGACGCCGTTGAACGTCTTCTGGCCGTGAGTGACGACGTTGTAGCCGAGCGCCTCGATCGGCTCGCGCGGGAACGCCTCATCGACGCATTTGATTTCCTGCAGGCAGACGACGTCGGGCTTGCAGGCCGCAAGCCAGCTGAGCAGGTGATCCAGCCGCTGACGGACCGAATTGACGTTCCACGTTGCGATCCGCATGGCTCAAATCCTCACTCTCGCTGCAACCAGCGCCGGGCGGCTCGGTGGCTGATTAATCACGTCCGAAAAATCCCGGCAACGCATCCCGATGCCATGCTTGAGGGATTCGGCTCTTTTGAATATTGCCAGTTTTCCAATGGTTTGCGTACCATGATCGGATCGTTTGTGCTAAATTGCGAAGCTGGCGCGTAAAATCCGCGCCTCGTCAGGAAAATCATAAGGGCGGCCCGGGATCGGAGATGCCGGAGCCGTCACAGAGATCATATGAAAAAAAGCAGATTCTTGATTGGTGCCGGACTGATTGGCGCGGTCGTTGTGGCCGCGGTGTTCGCGCGCGGACCTTGGATGTCGACCAGCAACGGAGCGGTCTCGCAGAAGGCGCAGCAAGCCCGCGTCGTTTCGGTGGAACTTGTGAAAGCGGAGCTCAGGTCGGCGCCGGTGGAGGTCGAGGCGATCGGCATCGTGACTCCGATCGCCAGTGTCGCGCTAAAATCGCGTCTGGAAACGACCATTACGCAGGTTCATTTCGAAGACGGCGCGAAGGTCAGCCAGGGCGACGTGCTGTTCACGCTGGACGCGCGCCAGATCGATGCGCAGATCGCTCAGGCGGAGGGCAATCTCGCCAAGAGCAAATCGTCGCTCGCCGGCGCGCAGCGCGACCTGCGGCGCTTCAGCGAACTGATCGGGAAGGGCGCGACCACCCAGGTCAATCTCGATAACGCGACGACCCAGGCCAATATTCTCGCCGCCACAATCGAGGCCGATCAGGCGGCGCTCGACAATCTCAAAGTGCAGCGCACCTACACCACGATCCGCGCGCCGATTTCGGGACGTATCAGCGCCGCCGCCGTCAAGGTCGGCAATTTCGTTCGCCCGGCGGATACCGCACCGCTTGCGACCATCAACCAGATCGCGCCGATCTATGTGGCCTTTGCCGTGCCGCAACGGGTTCTAAGCGATCTGCGGGAGGCGATGGCCTCCTCGGCCGCGAAGGTGATTGCCACCATGCCGGGCGACGACAGGCCAGAAACCGGCGTCGTTGCGATGGTGGACAATACCGTCGACACCGCGACGGGGATGATTGCCGTGCGGGCGATCATGGGCAATGCCGAGGAGCGGCTGTGGCCCGGTGCGCTGGTCCCGACCCGACTGGTCGTGCGCGACGAGCGCGCGGTGGTGGTGCCGTCGCAGGCGGTTCAGCGCAGCCAGAGCGGTGACTTCGTGTTCGTCGTGAGAGACGGCAAGGCGCATGTGCAGCCGGTGATGGTGGCGCGGACGTCGGAAGGGGCGTCGGTGCTCTCGTCGGGCCTGTCCGGCGACGAGGACGTCGTCATCGACGGTCAGCTTTTGCTGTCGAACGGAACTCTGGTCGAGCCGCGGGTCCGCAAGGCGGGAGCCTGACCGATGACGCTCTCCGAGCTCTGCATCCGCCGCCCGGTTCTGACGACGCTGCTGACGGCGTCGATCGTCGCGTTCGGCATTTTCGGGTTCCGGTTGCTGCCGGTTTCGGCGCTGCCGAAGGTGGACTTTCCGACCATCGCCGTCACCGCGACGTTGCCCGGTGCGAGCGCGGAGACGATGGCCGCCTCGGTCGCAGGCATCATCGAGCGGCAGCTATCGACGATCGCCGGCATCTCGTCGATGTCGTCGCAATCCTCGCAGGGCACTTCGTCGATCACCATCCAGTTCGATCTCAATCGCGACATCGACGCCGCCTCGCTCGACGTGCAGACGGCGCTCACCATCGCGCAGCGCCGCCTGCCGATCGAAATGACGATCCCGCCGAGCTTCCGCAAGGTGAACCCGGCGGACTATCCGGTGATCTATATCTCGCTGTCGTCCGACACGCTGCCGCTGTCGGCGGTGAACGAATATGGTGAGATCACCGTTGGTCAAACGTTGTCGCAGATTCCGGGGGTGGCGCAGGTTCTGGTCTATGGCAGCCAGAAATTCGCCATCCGGGTGCAGGTCGATCCGCAGGCGGCCGCGGCGCGCGGCCTGTCGCTCGACGACGTGAGGGCCGCGGTCGCCGGCGCGAATTCCTCCACACCCGTCGGCACCCTCAACGGCCCCAAGCAGGACGTGGCGCTGGTGGCGTCCGGCCAGATGAGCAGGGCGGCCGACTACAGCAAGGTCGTGGTTGCCTGGCGCAACGGAGCGCCGGTCAAGCTCGACGAGATCGCGACGATCCTCGACAGCGTCGAAAACGACAAGATCGCGACCTGGCTCAACGGCAAGCGCTCGATCGTATTGGCGGTGCAGAAGCAGCCCGACGCCAATCTGGTGGCGGTGGTCGATGGCGTTCGCGCCAAGCTGCCGGCGCTGCGCGCGCAGATCCCGCCGTCGGTGTCGGTGGACGTGATGATGGACCGCTCGGTCTCGGTGCGGCAGGCGGTGGCCGATGTCGAGGAAACCCTGCTGATCGCGGTCATTCTCGTCATCCTGGTGATTTTCCTGTTCCTGCGCTCGGCGTCGGCGACCTTCATTCCGGCGCTCGCGGTTCCGATCTCGCTGATCGGCACCTGCGCCGTGATGTATATGTTCGGCTTCTCGATCAACAACATGACGCTGCTGGCGTTGACGCTGTCGGTCGGGTTCGTCGTCGACGACGCCATCGTCATGCTCGAAAACATCATGCGCCACATCGAGCGCGGGATGCGGCCCTACGAGGCGGCGCTGAAGGGCGCCCGCGAGATCGGCTTCACCATCATCTCGATCACGTTCTCGCTGATCGCCGTGTTCATTCCGGTGCTGCTGATGGGCGGTATCGTCGGCCGCGTGTTCCGCGAATTCGCCGTCACGGTTTCGGTGGCGATCCTGGTGTCCGGCTTTGTCTCGCTGACGCTGACGCCGATGCTCTGCGCCCGTCTGCTCAAGGCGCATGACCATACCAGGAAACAGAACGTGGTGCTGCGCGCGTTCGAGGCGATGTTCGCGGGCTGGCTGCGCGCCTATGAGTGGGCGCTCGACCGCGTGCTGGCCTACAAGTCGATCATGCTCGGCGTGACGCTGGCGACGCTGGCGGGGACCGTCGCGCTGTATGTGGTAGTGCCGAAGGGCTTCTTTCCGCAGGAGGACACCGGCTTTCTGATCGGCGTCACCGAGGCGGCGACGGACACCTCGTTCCAGGCGATGGCCGCGCGGCAGAAGGTGCTGGCCGATCTCTTACAGGCCGATCCGGCCGTGGAGTATGTCAACAGCACGGTCGGCTCGGGCGGTCCCAATCCGACCGCGAATTACGGACGCTTTTTCATTTCGCTCAAGCCGAAGAAGGAGCGTGATCCGGCCCCGGTCGTGATCGCGCGTCTGCGGCAAACTGCCTTGCAGGTGCCGGGGCTGCAGGCGTTCTTCCAGAGCATCCAGAATCTCAATATCGGCGGGCGGATTTCCAAGAGCCAGTATCAGTACGTGCTGCAAAGCGGCGACACCGAGACGCTGTACCGGCTGGCGCCGCAGATGAGCGACAGGATCGCGAAGGTGCCGGGCCTGCTCGACGTCACCACCGACCTCTACATTAAGAACCCGCAGCTCACGGTCGAGGTCGATCGCGAGAAGGCGGCCGTGTTCGGCATCACCGTGGAGCAGGTGCGCAACCAGCTCTTCAACGCCTACGGCACCCGGCAGGTCGGCACCATCTACATGCCGTCCAACGACTACAAGATCATCATGGAGGCCAAGCCGGAATTCCGGGTCGATCCGTCCGATCTGTCGAAGCTCTACGTCAAGACGTCCGCGGGCCGGACCATCCCGCTCGATGCGGTGGCGCGCATGGTGCCGTCGGTCGGTCCCTTACAGATCAACCACCAGGGCCAGCAGCCGGCGGTGACGATTTCGTTCAATCTGGCTCAGGGCTATTCGCTCGGCCACGCGGTGGATGCGATCACCACGATCGAGCGGGACGCCAATCTGCCTGTGACGATCGTGACCGGTTTCTCGGGCACGGCGCAGGTGTTTCAGGAATCGCTGCGCGGGCAGGGCATCCTGATCCTCGCGGCGGTATTTGCGGCCTTCGTCATTCTCGGGATTCTCTACGAGAGCTTCATTCACCCGATCACGATCATTTCGGGCCTGCCGTCTGCGGGCATCGGCGCCATTCTGACGCTGATGCTGTTCGATATGGAACTGTCGGTGATCGCGATGATCGGCATCGTGATGCTGGTCGGCATCGTCAAGAAAAACGCCATCATGATGGTGGACTTCGCGCTGGAGCGCCGCCGCGTCGGCCTCAGCGCCGAACACGCCATCCGCGAGGCGGCGCTGCTGCGTTTCCGTCCGATCATGATGACGACATTCGCGGCGATCTTCGGCACGCTGCCGATCGCGCTCGGCACCGGGGCCGGCGCGGAACTGCGTCAGCCGCTCGGCGTCGCGGTGGTCGGCGGCCTGTTCGTCTCGCAGCTGCTGACGCTGTTCATCACGCCGGTGATCTACATCTATCTGGATCGCTTCGACATGCGCATCAAGCGGCGGCTTTATCCGCAAAATCAGGCGGAGGCCGATGTCGATCTGCCCCGGCCCAAGGTCAGCGCAGCCGAGTAGGCGGGGCGTGGAGGTCGGTCAGATCGAAAAGCTGGTGCCGCAGCCGCATGACGCGGTGGCATTCGGATTGATGACGCGGAACGACGCGCCGATCAGGTCGTCGACAAAGTCGACTTCCGATCCGGCGAGGAACGGCGCCGAGGCGGAATCGACCAGAACCACCGCTTCGTCGCGCGCGATCACGAGATCGTCATCGGTCTGGGTGTGTTCGACGTCGAATTTGTACTGGAAGCCGGAACAGCCGCCGCCTTCGACGCTGATGCGCATCTTGGCGTCGTTGCCCTCGGACTTGAGAATTTCGCCAATCCGGCGCGCGGCGCGCTCGGAGATGGTGACATTGGCGGTCATGGTCGCATGCTCCAACCTGCGGACTATTTGAAACCCGCGATAGGCATAGTTAAGTGCGTCGCGCCCCAGAATCAACGAGAGTGAGGCCGTTTGGCGCTGCTTTTGATGAGTTCGAGGGGGCGTTCGATCCGCTCTCCGGTCCATCCATTTCGAGGACTTTGCACGTGTCGGCCGGTTTTACTCCATCACGCATGGCCTATGCCTGCGATCCTGTGCGGAGCCGGGGACGTCTCCATTCAGAACCGGAGAGCCGAACACGCACCGTTTTCCGCCG
>JBEBWH010000114.1:0-9169 GCA_040392305.1 Bradyrhizobium sp.
CCCCAAATATTTCCTCGGGGCTTGACCCGAGGGTGGACACCGGTTCGCGTGAAGACAACGCGTCAGAAGGTGCGCCGTGTCCCGGATGCGGCGCGGTATGAAATGCCGCGCGGCTGATCCGGGACCGTTCCAGCCCCGTCATCCGTAACGGTCCCGGCTCTGCGGTGCAGCGCTGCACGCCGCACCGCGTCCGGGACACGGTGGCCCGGCGGCGCGACGCTAGGCCGCGTAGCGCGTTTCGTCCGCGTGGGTCCGATAGGACAGCGCTTCGGCCAGATGGTCGCGTCCTACCCTCGCCGCGCCGGACAGATCCGCGATGGTGCGCGCCACCCGCAGCACGCGGTGATAGCCCCGCGCCGACAGCCGCATCACCTCTGCAGCCTCGCGCAGCAGCGCAAGTCCGGCGTCGTCCGGTCGGGCGATGTCATCGAGCACGGCGGCGGGGGCCTCCGCGTTGGTGCGGATATGCGGCAGTCCGGCCGCCATGAAACGCGCGCGCTGCAGGTCGCGTGCGGCGGCGACGCGGGCGCCGACCTCGGCCGAGCCCTCGGCGGGCGGCGGCAGGATGAGGTCGGCGGCGGTGACGGCCGGGACTTCGATGCGCAGGTCGATGCGGTCCATCAGCGGGCCGGAAATGCGCGCCTGATAGTCGGCGGTGCAGCGCTCCACGCGGTTGCGCTTGCAGGCATAGCCGGGTTCATAGGCATTGCCGCAGCGGCACGGGTTCATCGCCGCCACCAGCATGAAACGCGCGGGATAGCTGACGCGGCGGTTGGCGCGGGAAATGGCGATCTCGCCGTTCTCGAGCGGCTGCCGCAGCGAATCGAGCACGCGCGGATCGAACTCCGGCAGCTCGTCGAGAAACAGCACGCCGTGATGGGCGAGCGAGATTTCGCCCGGCCTGGCGCGCAGGCCGCCGCCGGTCAGCGCCGCCATGCTGGCGGAATGATGCGGTGCGCGGAACGGTCGCCGCGTCGTCAGCGCGCCGCCCTCGATCTCGCCCGCGACCGAGGCGATCATCGAGACGTCGAGCAATTCCTGCGGCGACAACGGCGGCAGGATCGAGGGCAGCCGCGCGGCGAGCATCGACTTGCCGGCACCCGGCGCGCCGGTCATCAGCAGGTGATGGCCGCCCGCCGCCGCGACCTCCAGGGCCCGCTTGGCGCTCTCCTGGCCCTTGATGTCGTGCAGATCGAGCATGGGTGCGGATAGCTCGTGCATTTGCGGCTGCGGCCGCGAGAGCACCTGCGTGCCCTTGAAATGGTTGGCGATCTGGATCAGCGAGGCGGCGGCGACAATGGCGATCTCGGCGCCCGCCCAGGCCGCTTCCGGCCCGCAGGCGGCGGGACAGATCAGTCCGTCCTCACGGGCGTTGGCGGCAATGGCGGCGGGCAAGACGCCCGCGACGGGCGCGATCGAGCCATCGAGGCCAAGCTCGCCCAGCACGGTGAAGCCCTGCAGCGCATCGGCCGGAATGGCCTCGATCGCCGCCATCAGGCCGAGCGCGATCGGCAGATCGTAGTGGCTGCCCTCCTTGGGCAGGTCGGCCGGGGCCAGATTGACCGTGATGCGCCGCGCCGGCAGCGCCAGGCCCGACGCCAGGAGCGCAGCGCGGACCCGTTCTCGCGCCTCGGAAACGGCCTTATCCGGAAGGCCGACAATGGTGAAGGCCGGCAGACCCGGCGCGACCTGAACCTGCACGTCGACCGTGCGGGCTTCGATGCCCTCGAACGCCACAGTCGATACATGCTGAACCATGCTGCCCACCGCTGCCCGCGCGAAGGTTAGCGAGGTTTCAACTCGATCACAAGAACATTCAGCGAACAGAAGGCGCCGGTGCGACCGTGAGCGTTTCCGGAGCCAGCGGCGGGGAGGCGGCGGTAGCGGACGGATCATCCGCTGACGCTTTCGGCCGCAGCCGCAATCCGAAAGCGCGGGGAAAGCGCATCAGCTCAAGGTCGAACTCCAGGGTCTTGAGCTCGATCGACGCGCCTTTCGGCGCATACAGCCGCCCCCAGATGTTGATGTCGCGAAACTGCGGCAGACTGCTCAGCCGCAGATTGCCGATGCTGCCGGAAAAGCGGAGCCGTTCGCGGGCGGCGTCGTTCATCATCAGCACCCAGCCGTCGACAGTATGGCCGACATCGTTGGCGATCGGGCAGGCGACGATCATGGCGTCGGCCGCGGTCCGGAACAGATGCTCGTAGATCTCCAGCCGGTGGCTGATGAGTTCGGTATAGACCGCCAGCAGCACCACACCGTCGGCGAGCCGGACCGGCAGGATCAGGCGCTGCCAGATCGTGCCGCTCTGCGAACGGGAGTTGGTGAAACGGACAAAACTGGGTTTGAGCGTGTGGGCTGCCCGGCGGTAGACCTCGGCGAATTCCTTCGCGAGCGGATTGTTGTTTTGCGACAGCAGGGTGCCGGGATGGCTGGTGCCGGATTCCGTTGCGACGACATCGCCGACATAGACGTAGATGAAATCATCACCATGGCTCAGAAGGCAGGTGAGATTCGGCCGCAATTCGTAGCTGGTTTCTTCGATCAGGCGCTGGACCGAAAGGCTGCCGGTCGTCGCCAGCACCTTCCACTTCGCCCAAAGGAATTCCATCGCCGCGGTTGCGAACTCCCGCGGGATGGATGTGCCGTTGAAAATCTCGAGGGCCATGGTTTTTTGCCGCCACGTTCTGTGCCGCTGTTTTGCTCTGTTCGGCGCAGGGACTTGGACCGCGCGCCGGGCGAGAGAGCGGCAGAGTGGCAGAAGACCGTCAGCAATTGATTAAGCGGATACGGGAAATATCGGAATATTCCCGTAAAACGTTAGTGCGCCGCCTCGATGCGGTCCCAGATCAGCGCGGCGATATCCGGACCGCCGAACTTCGCGATGGCGCGGATGCCGGTCGGCGAGGTGACGTTGATCTCGGTGAGGTGGCCGTCGATGACGTCGATGCCGACAAACAGCAGGCGCTGCTCGCGCAGGGCGGGGCCGAGACGCTTGCAGATCTCGCGCTCGCGCGGCGTCAGCTCGGTGTCGCGCGCGGCCCCGCCGCGCACCATGTTGGCGCGCAAATCGTCAGCCGCCGGCACGCGATTGACCGCGCCCGCGAACTCGCCGTCCACCAGGATGATGCGCTTGTCGCCATGCTTGACCTCGGGCAGGAAGCGCTGGATCACCCAGGGCTCGCGGAACGCGTTGGCGAACAGATCGTAGAGCGAGCCGAAATTCATGTCCTTCGGCGCGATGCGGAACACCGAAGCGCCGCCATGCCCGTAAAGCGGCTTCATCACCACGTCGCCATGCTGTTCGCGAAACGCATTGATGGCCTCGCGGTCACGCGAGATCAGCGTCGGCGGCATCAGGTCGGCGAACTGCATCACGAAGATTTTTTCCGGCGCGTTGCGCACGCTGGCGGGATCGTTGACCACCGTCACGTCGGGCTGTAGTCGCTCCAGATGATGCGTCGAGGTGATGTAGGCGAGGTCGAACGGCGGATCCTGCCGCAGCAGAATGACATCGAAGCTCTTGAGGTTGGTCTGCTCCGGCTTGCCCAGCGTGAAATGATCTCCGATCTGGTCGCGGACATCGAGCGGCTGCACCGGCGCGAACAGGTCGCGGCCAAGCAGCGACAGGCGGTCGGGCGTGTAGTAGGAAAGCCTGTGGCCCCGCTTCCTGGCTTCCAGCAACAGCGCGAAGGTGGAATCGCCGGCGACATTGATGTTGGCGATGGGGTCCATCTGCACGGCGACATTCAGAGACATGGCAACGGTCCGGGTTCGGGTGAGGCTGGTGGCGAATATCGCAGCCCTCAGGGGCTTGCGTCGAATGCCGCAATGAGATGCAGCGGCGGCGCGCCGGGCGCAATCAGTATTGCGTCGAAGCGCAGGTCGCGGCCGGCATGATCGGGATGGGCGGCGAGCCAGAGCTGCGCTGCGGCAACGATGCGGGCCTGCTGCCGCGGGGTGACGGCATAGGCGGCATCGTCGAGACGGCCGCGCGCCTTAACCTCGACGAAGGCGATCAGGTCGGCGCGGTGCGCGATCAGGTCGATCTCGCCGCAGACGGTGCGATAGCGTCGTGCGAGAATCTCAAAACCGGCCGCGGCGAGGAGCGCGGCGGCCTGTGCTTCCGCGTCAACGCCTGCATTGAATGCGGCGACCCGTTTCGGCGCGGGCGGTCGCCGCGATTTCGACTGCGCGCTTTTCTCAGTCGCCGTCATCGCCCTCCCCGGATATCTGCCGCGCCAGCGTTAGCGCGCGGGCATAGACTTCGCGGCGCGGCCAGCCGGATGCCTCGACCGCTTCGGCGACGGCGTCTTTAACGCTGTGGTTGCGCAGGCTCTCGCGCAGCAGCGTATCGAGATCATCGAGAGTGAGCGTGCGCGCGGCCTCCGGCGGGGCGACCACCAGCACGAACTCGCCGCGCGTTTCCAGCGACGCGGCCGCTGCCGCAAGCTCCGTCAGCGGCGCGCGACGGATGTCCTCATGCAGCTTGGTCAGTTCGCGGCAGACGGCGGCCTCGCGCGGGCCAAGAACATCGGCGAGGTCGCGCAGCGCGGCTTCGACCCGCGCCCCGGACTCGAACAGCACCAGCGTCGCCGGCACCGACGCCAGCTCCGCGAGCCGCGTGCGCCGGGCCGCCTGTTTCGCCGGCAAAAAGCCCTCGAAGAAAAAGCGGTCGGTCGGCAGCCCCGCGACATTGAGCGCCGCCAGCACGGCGGAGGCGCCGGGCAGCGCGGTCACGGCGATGCCGGCCTGCGCCGCTTCGCGGACGAGCTTGAAGCCGGGATCGGAGATCAGCGGCGTGCCGGCGTCGGAAACGAGCGCGATCGCGGCCCCTTCGCGCAGCCGCGCCAGCAGTTTCGGCCGCGCCACGGCGGCATTGTGCTCGTGATAGGCCGTGAGCGGCGTCGCGATGCCGAAGCGCTCCGTCAGTTTGCGGGTGACGCGGGTGTCCTCGCAGGCGATCAGATCGACGCCGGCGAGCGTCTCGAGCGCGCGCAATGTGATGTCGCCGAGGTTGCCGATCGGGGTGGCCACAAGGTAAAGACCGGCGGAGGCCGTCGGCGCCCGCAATTCGTGGCCGGCGATAACGAAGGTCGCGGCCGTTGCTTCGGCTCGGGCGGGGGCGGGTGTGGCGCGCATCGCGGCAATCTAGAGCATTTTCCGCTGGTTGAGGGAACCGAAGCGCTGAAAAAGCGAAGCCGGTTCGAAGGTCGCGGATTTTCGCGGTGAGATGTCGCCACAGCATATCGCTGTGGTTTCGTTTTGGTTAACTATTCGTCGCCAATATGCCCGATCCATGGATTGGGATGGCGCGGAGACAGGAGCCGGCGGGGATCGGCAGGGGAACAGACCAGCATGGCGGATCCGATCAAACTGACACCATCCGACGGGCGCGCGAGCCGCAGAACCGCGCTGGGACTGATCCTCGGCGCGCCGCTGCTTGCGGGTTGCGCCGGGTCGAACACGTCGCTGTTCGGCAACCAGGGCGAGGCGGGGCCGTCCGGTCCGCCGCAGCAGGCGCAGGCGATCGGTTCCGGCCAGGTCAAGGTCGGCTTGGTGCTGCCGCTGTCGGGCCATGGCAATGCCAGCGCGGTGGCGCAGTCGATGCGCAACGCCGCCGAACTGGCGCTGGCGGAATTCAAGAACCCGGACATCCAGCTTCTGGTGAAGGACGACGCCGGCAGCGCGGCGGGCGCGCAGCAGGGCGTGCAGCAGGCGCTCGACGAAGGCGCGGAGATTATTCTTGGGCCGCTGTTCGGCTCGTCGGTGCCGGCGGCGGGGCAGGCGGCGCGGGCGCGCAACGTGCCGGTGATCGCCTTCTCGACCGATTCGAGCGTGGCGGGGCGCGGCGTCTATCTCCTGAGCTTTCTGCCGGAGTCCGACGTCAATCGCATCATCAGCTATGCCGGGGGCGCGGGCAAACGGTCCTACGCGGCGATGCTGCCGCAGAACGCCTATGGCAATGTCGTCGAGGGTGCGTTCAAGCAGGCCGTCGGCCGCTACGGCGGCCGCATCGCGGCGTTCGAGCGTTATCCCGTCGGGCAGCCGCAGGGCGTCGCACGCAACGTCGCGCAGGCGCTCGGCAATGCCGATTCGCTGCTGCTCGCCGACGATGGCGAGGCGCTTGCGGGGGTGACGGCGGCGCTGGCCGCGAGCGGCGCCGACCTCAAGCGCGTGCAACTGCTCGGCACCGGGCTGTGGGACAATCCGCGCGTCTTCAGCAATGCCGCCTTGCATGGGGGCCTTTATGCCGCGCCTGATCCGTCGGGCTTCCGGGCGTTCTCCGGCCGCTATCGCGCGAAATTCGGTCAGGACCCGGTCCGCACCGCGACGCTGGCCTATGACGCGGTGGCGCTGGTGGCGGCGCTGGCGCGCACCCAGGGCGGCCAGCGCTACTCGCAGGACGTGCTGACCAATTCGTCGGGTTTCGCCGGCATCGACGGCCTGTTTCGTTTCCGCCAGGACGGCACCAACGAACGCGGCCTCGCGGTGATGCGCGTCACCAGCAATGGCGGCCAGCTGGTTGCCGGGTCGCCGAAAAGTTTTAGCGCGTAGAGCGGCTGCTCCAAACGTCGCGCGTCATGCCCGGACTTGATCCGCGCATCCCGTTTATGGACGCAGTGCCCGAATAATCGAGATGGCCGGGATAAACCCGGCCATGACGATCTCAGGCGGTCGCTACGTGTCGGCCTTACGCCGCCCGCTGCTTCGGCTGCAGCAGCTTGCGGTTGATCAGGCATTCGGCGATCTGAACCGTGTTCAGCGCCGCGCCCTTGCGCAGATTGTCGGACACGCACCACAGCACGAGGCCGTTCTCCACCGTCGCATCCTCGCGGATGCGGCTGATATAGGTGGCGTCCTCGCCTGCGGATTCATAAGGCGTGACGTAGCCGCCGGGCTCGCGCTTGTCGAGGACGAGGCAGCCCGGAGCCTTGCGCAGGATCTCGCGCGCCTCGTCGGCGGTGATCGGCTGCTCGAACTCGATATTCACCGCTTCCGAATGGCCGATGAACACCGGCACCCGCACGCAGGTCGCCGTGAGCTTGATGGCCGGGTCGAGCATCTTCTTGGTCTCGGCCATCATCTTCCATTCTTCCTTCGTGTAGCCGTCCTCCATGAACACGTCGATATGGGGGATGACATTGAAGGCGATGCGCTTGGGAAATTTCTTGGTGACGATATCGCTCGCCGTGAACACGGCCTTGGTCTGCGAGAACAGCTCGTCCATCGCATCCTTGCCGGCGCCCGACACCGACTGGTAGGTCGAGACGACGACGCGCTTGATCTTCGCCCGGTCGTGCAGCGGCTTCAGCGCGACGACGAGCTGCGCCGTCGAGCAGTTCGGGTTGGCGATGATGCCCTTCTTGGTGAAGCCGGCGGCCGCCTCGGCATTCACCTCGGGCACGATCAGAGGCACGTCGGCGTCGTAGCGCCAGGCCGACGAGTTATCGATCACCACCGCGCCGCTTGCTGCGATCTTCGGCGACCACTCCTTGGAGGTTTCGCCGCCCGCCGACATCAGGCAGATATCGACATCCGAGAAATCGTAGCTGTCGAGCGGTTTGACTTTCAGGGTCTTGTCGCCATACGAAACTTCGACGCCGGTCGAACGGCGGGAGGCCAGCGCCACCACCTCGTCAGCCGGGAAGCTGCGTTCGGCGAGGATGTTCAGCATCTCACGCCCGACATTGCCGGTCGCTCCGACCAGCGCGACTTTGTAACCCATCGTTTGTCTCCGAAGGAAAAACGCCGCCTCGCCCTTGCCGCAGGCGAGGAGGACCGGCCGCTTCTATGCGAGAAACGCGCGAAAGACAATGTTTACGCACTCCGGAGCAGCGGCCGGCGGCGGTTCGGGTGGCGAGGATTGCGCCGGAACCTTGCCGGCGTCTTCGCATTATTCCGGACGGGTGTGGCCGGATTGACCCTTGGAGACGGTCGGCCGGGCGGCTAAAGTGTGGCAGATTTGGAATCAATGAGGCCGTAATGACCCTGAAGTTGCCCGCCGCGACCGTGACGGCATTGTTCGCCGCTGCCGCTCTGCTCGTGTTCAGCGCCGGCGAATCGTCCGCCCAGAACTCGCAGCGGAAATATGCCCGCAGCGGCTCGCCGAACGTGTCCTATCAGGCCGGCCCGCGCACCCGCGTGTATATTTCGCGCCGGTCCTGGCTCGATGCCGGCACCGAGACCCTGCCCGGCGAGCGCAAGTTCACCGACTATGCCGTGCCGCCGGGTTCCAGCTTCGCCCGCGACAACCTCAACCGGCCGCTGGATCGCCAGCCGCTCAGCCCGCCTTACGATCTCGGCGGCTATCCGATGGGGTTCCCGATCTACTGATCGGAACGGCGGAAACGAAAATGCCCGGCGAGAGCCGGGCATTTTTTATGGCTGGCTAATACTCCGATGCCGGATCAGGCGTGGAGCGCCTGCACTTCCTTCAGGATCGCCTCGCCCATAGCCGCGGTGGAGACGATGGTCGCCCCCGGAGAGGCGAGATCGGCGGTGCGCAGCCCCTTGGCGAGCACGGCGGCGATGGCCTGGTCGAGCGTGTCGGCGAGATCGCCGCGATCGAACGAATAGCGCAGCGCCATGCCGAACGAGGCCAGCATGGCGATCGGGTTGGCCTTGCCCTGTCCCGCAATATCCGGCGCCGAGCCGTGCACCGGCTCGTAGAGCGCCTTGCGCGTGCCGGTCTTGGCGTCGGTCTCGCCGAGCGAGGCCGAAGGCAGCATGCCGAGCGAGCCGGTCAGCATCGCGGCGATGTCGGACAGCATGTCGCCGAACAGGTTGTCGGTGACGATGACGTCGAACTGCTTGGGCGCGCGCACGAGCTGCATGCCGCCGGAATCGGCGAGCTGGTGCTCGAGCGTCACGTCGGCATATTCGCGCTGGTGGAGGGCGGTGATGACCTCCTTCCAGAGCACGCCCGACTTCA
Organism: Bradyrhizobium sp.; assembly: GCA_040392305.1. GTDB lineage: Bacteria > Pseudomonadota > Alphaproteobacteria > Rhizobiales > Xanthobacteraceae > PRO6. The sequence continues at coordinate 8,936 of JBEBWH010000114.1, forward strand.
TGACGTTGTGCTTCTCCATCGACGTCACCTTGTTGCGGCGCTTGCGCGCCAGCTCGAAGGCGACGCGGCCGATGCGCTCGATCTCGTAGGTGTCGTAGACCTGCGTGTCGACGGCGCGCTTCTGGCCGTTGCCGAGATCGGTGATGGTCTTGGGCTCGCCGAAATAGACGCCGCCGGTCAGTTCGCGCACGATCATGATGTCGAGCCCCTCGACCACGTCGCGCTTCAGGCTGG
>JBEBWH010000115.1:0-9159 GCA_040392305.1 Bradyrhizobium sp.
ATTTCGTCAAGCGCCGGCTTCATTCGTCATGATTCCCACCGCCGCCCTGTTGCTCTTCCATCTTGCGCTTTATCCAATTTGCGATTTCCTGCCGCCCGAACCGCCACGATCCACCGACCTTGAAGCCAGGAATCTTGCCTGCCGAGGCGAGCTTGTAGGCGGTCTTCTCATTGATCTTGAGAAGTTCCGCCACCTCCCGGATCGTCAGGATTTCGTCAGTCATCCCCGCCGTGACTCATGGTTGCGGAAGTATATAGAATACTGGAGAAAATCAGGGAAGATAGCGGTAACGCCTACCCCGTAAGGGACAGCGGTGACAGGACAGCACTGCCGTGTCTTGAATCCCGAGATCGGGTGCCGCCCCTTTTTGGGCTGGCCGAAAGCTACCGGAGACGGTATCGGTCAAATCCAACATTCCGCGCAAACGCATCCTTTGACAAAGTCTGGTCTGTTGATATCCATCAAAAATGAAGATCTGGAAGGTCCGCCTTCCCTTTGCCCTCCATGCTCGACATGCAATCAACAATCTACGCAATTGGCGACGTCCATGGTCGATCCGATCTTCTTGCTCGACTGATCAATTTCATCGGCAAGCATGTGCATGAAACTGATCGAAATCCGCAAATTTTCTTCCTCGGCGACATCATAAATCGAGGTCACGACTCCCTAGGAGCGATGGAGATCGTACGGAAAACTATTGAACGATGGCCGGGAAGCCGCCTCTTTCTCGGCAACCACGAGAAAATGTTCATCGATATGCTTGAGAGGCCGGACGACGAAAGCCTCAGGCGACGGTTTGTCCGCAATGGCGGAATCTCCACGCTCGTGTCCTATATCGGATACGATGGCCCATACAGTCCGGAAGTAGTTGCAGACATCTCAGTGCGCTTCCAGGATCATATTCTCCTGATGAGAAATGCCTCGCGGATCGAAACCGTCGGAAGATATGCGTTCGTACATGCTGGAATTGATCCACGCATCGCGATCAGTGAGCAGGACGAGAAAGATTTGATATGGATCAGGGAACGGTTTCTCGATCACATAGGGCCACTCTCACACATCGTCGTCCACGGGCATACAATGCTTGAGCCGACATTACCTGTGGTAACTGAAAACCGCATATCGCTTGATACCGGCGCCTATCATTCCGGCGTGCTTTCGATGGCTGTCATCGCCCCCGAAACGGGTGTCGTCGAATTCTATGCTACGCATTGCGATGGCTCCGTCCAGGGAGTCGAACCAGTGTTTCTGGAACGCTCCTCCACAATTACCATGCCCGTGTGAGTGAGCTTCACCGCAAATCACGAACAGGGGCGCCATTCGATCTTTGCTATCGGGATGTCCGTCATCAGCCGCGCTGCGCATCCACATACTGGCGAACGACATAGAGGTCCGCGACATTGCCGGATGTCATGCGATCAAGCGCCGACCGACCGCCGAAAATCCCGGCAGCGTTAGACTTCCGAACCCACTGGTCGGCCGTCTTTGGAAGAAGAATGTGCAATCCCTCGTAGATGCCGAAAACGCAGGAAATACGCTCCAGAGCGTCCTTGGGGATTGTGGCGACGGCGCCGCGCTTCCAGGACTGAAACGTAGAGCGGCTCTCAAGCCCAAGCAGGCGCATCTGCGCTTGCTCCTGGAGCTTCCAAGCCTCAGCTATCCGGAAAAACGTTCGTAGGGCGGGACCGGTGAGATCCTTGCGATCCATTGCCCTGGCCGTCGACGTACTGGGCATTATCCGTCTCTCCGTGAGATCGACCATCCTTTGTCAGGCCGAGGCGTTATCGGCCGAATGGCATCCGACCACTTCCCGAAAGAATGCATATAAGTTCAGATGCTTAAGGCGGATTGGGGGCGTTTGCCACCTAATATCGCGTTCTTAGCCAAAGTGCGTTTGTAGCCGATCAAAGATTGCCGACAGACACAACCAAATCCCGGAACGGTTCCTTCGTCGTTCGGTAGCCGCGCGGGTCACCTCGGCAGTTCGGTGCCCTCGGGGAGATCATCCGGGTTGAGCTTCATCTCGATCCTGAAGCTGTTGCACAACGCCTGACGGTAGCGGAAGCGCGGACCTCGCATCTCGACGAACCGAAAGCGATCGGCAATAAGCATCTGCAAGATGGGCGGGAGGGCGTCGATCGGGATCGACACCAGCCCGGCGATGCGGTCATCGTAGACGTCCAGCGACCCGGCGCAACGTGGTTGCCGGTCCTTCCTCGTCCCCGGAAGCATTTCGTGAGAGGGCAACAACGTGATTTCGACTCGGTTGGTCTTCAAACCTTTTGGATGCAGCAGTCGCCCTCTGATCTGCAGGTGCCGGAATTCGCGGTAGGGATCGATCGCGTCGCGTTCGGTATTGAGGGATAGCGAGTAGCCCCAATCCCAGTCCTCAATCAGAACGATATAGTCGACGATTTCCTCCGGCGGCATGCGCCGCCGTTTCGTTTTCTTGGACACCTTGAGCTTCGGCTCGGAAACCACTGCAGGGTATGTCCCTATCAACTGCTATTCCTATGGAATCTGTAAATCACATAGAAGATAACCGTCTTTGGCTCGCACGCATTGAGTCAGGAAGCGTTTCCCAGATCCGAACGAAATCGCCTAGCGACCGTGCCTCCATTTTGCGCATCGCGTTGCTTCGATGCATCTTCACAGTCACTTCACTAATGCCAAGATCAAAGGCAATCTGTTTGTTAAGTCGCCCGTTTGCTACGCCATGGAGAACGTCTCGCTCACGTTTCGTCAACGTCTCAAAACGTTCAACATTACACTTCATCGCGCTAATCTCCCGACGTCGGGCGGCGTCGGCCGCAATGCCCACGGCTACGGCGTCCAGAAGCGTTTGATCTCGAACGGGCTTGGTCAGGAAATCAACGGCTCCAGCTTTCATTGCTTGCACCGTCATTGGAATATCGCCATGGCCAGTCAGGAAAATGATCGGTTTTGGGTTTCCAGCTTGCGCGAGATGGTTCTGAAGATCGAGACCGCTTGCTCCCGGCATTCGCACATCAAGAATCAGGCAACCCGGCCGATCAAGCAGATCGGATTCCAGCAATTCGCTCGTCGATGCGAAATTTACCGACTCGAACCCCGCCGACGAAACCAATTCCGACAGGGCTTCCCGCACCGCGGTATCGTCGTCGACGATAATCACCAAGGGACACTCCACCTCCCTTTGACTCGACGAAAGCGAGAGCGATTTCGATTGAAGCATCCGATCAACTGTCATGATCCCTTCCCCTCTCAGCGTTATGCAAGGCTTCCGTGACAGCTGCCAGCAGCAACTGTCCGTCAAACGGCTTCCGGAAAAATCCGCTAATGCCCTGAGCGCGGCTCTGGTCCGCGATCTCGTGGCGTCCGGTAATAAGAAACACAGGCAGGTCGGGGCGCGCGCTACGCGCCTGATTGCGAAGCTCGAAGCCATCGATATTGGGTAACCCAATATCGGTGATCAAGGCGTCGACGTCGGACAATCCATCGTCCAGCATTGCTTGTGCCGACGAGAAACAGCGCGCGCGATAACCAGCCGACTCGAGAAGATCTTCCAGAGATTCGAGCAGCCTCGGATCGTCGTCCACTACCGCCACAACGGATCTTTTCGTATTCACGATCGATTTCCTCCGACGCGCCGCGAAGCAGTCTGGATTCCCAGCCGCTCAGCGATGCGTACGAGGTCCGCTAGCGACGTTACCGCCATCTTCTGCATGACATTCCTTCTATGAACCTGCAGGGTCACTTCGCTGATACCGAGCTTGGCGGCAGACTGCTTGTTAAGAAATCCGCTCACCACCAGAGGCAGAACCTCGCGCTCTCTTGCGGTAAGGTTGTCGTAGCGTCGTCGCAGCACCAATAGGTCGGCCCGATCCTCCCGGTCAGCGCGGTCCTGGGCAATCGCTGCATTGACCGCGGACATGACATCGGTATCGCTGAACGGCTTTGTCAGGAAATCAAGCGCACCGCGTTTGATCGCGCGCACCGAAGATGGAATGTCTCCATGACCCGTGATGAAAACGATCGGTGGGTGATCACTTTCCGCGATCTGTCCCTGAAGATCGAGTCCATTGATGTCCGGCAGTTCAACGTCAAGAATCAGGCAGGCCGGAATGTCCGGTTTATCGGCGTTGACGTAGTCACCTGCCGATCCAAATGTCATGGCGGGAATGCCATGGGATTCCAGCAATTCCACCAGAGCTTCCCGGACGCGGACGTCGTCGTCAACGATGAAGACAATATGGTCGTCTTTGGTCATTGGAGGGATGCCTTCACTTCCGTCGGCAACGTAAAAACAACGCGCGCCCCGCGAGGCTCGTTGTTCTCGGCCCACAACCTTCCCCCGTGGGACTCGACAATCGAACGGCAAATGGCAAGTCCCATCCCCATTCCGGAAGTTTTCGTCGTGAAGAATGGCTGGAATATCTGATCGGCATCCTGAATTCCGGGGCCGTTATCGTTGACTTCGATTTGCAGCATCTGTTCGATGCGACGCGCGACTACCCTGATCATCTTGTCACCGGGAACACCTTCCATTGCCTCCATCCCGTTGCGGATGAGATTACTCAGAACCTGTTGAATCTGAACGCGATCAAGCGGAACCGACGATATGCCTTTCTCGAGGTCAATGATCACGCGAATCCGGCGGCGCGCGGCTTCTTCGGCAACGAGATCGCAAACCTCTCTAATCACGCCATCGACGGCCGTGAGGTCCCGCTTGTCGATGGATTGCCGGAACAATGCGCGAATACGACTGACCACATCAGCGGCGCCATTCGCATCCCGAATGACGCGTTCGACTGTCCTGTGCGCGCGGTCGATGTTCGGCGGATCAGCGGTCAGCCAGCGCAGGCATGCATGAGAGTTGGCAACGATAGCCGCAAGAGGCTGATTGACCTCATGCGCGATCGAAGCCGAAAGTTCTGCCAAGCTGGCGGCCTGACTCGCGTGGGCGAGCCTCTCATGTGCGAGCCGCAATTCCTCCTGCGCCAGAACCTCTCCGTCAATATCCAGACAGATCACATTCCACTGCACAATAGCGCCGTCTGCGTCGCGCATTGGACCAGCCCGGGTCTCGACCCAGCGGTATTCGCCGTCCGAGCGTCGCAGGCGGTGTCGTCGCGCATATGGCTCACCGGTCGCCAAGCAATGAGCATATTGGTCCTTGACGCCCGCGAGGTCATCGGGATGAACGCCAGCGTCAAGCGTCCCACCGAGACGAGACTTTCCTTCCCCATCCAACTCTTCCAAATTGTATCCTAGGAATTCGCGCAGTTGCCGACTGCGATAGACCGGCTCGCCGTTTGGCGCGGCGCAATCGATCATCGCTGGCAACGTTTCAACCAGTTGCCAGAGAAATCGCTCCCGCTCACGCAGTGCTTCCTCGGCGATCTTCCGCTCCGTGATATCAATGAAACCGACCAGACTCTTATCAGCAACAGCATCGGGACGAGCCGTCGTGAAGAGAACATCGATCACTCGGCCATCCATCCGTGCGACTTTGGTTTCCTCCTGGAAGACCTCCTGACCTCGATAGCGAGCCTCTATCGAGCGCCTGATCGTGGCAAGCCCGGGTTGCCAGTAGCGTGAGATTGAACCGCGCATGTGCTTTGCATCTTCTGCACCGAACATGTCGAGGAGATGCCGGTTAGCTTCTTCCACCTCGAGAGCATCAATCGCACGCTGTAAAAATTCAGGATGTTCATCGATGTAAGGTCGTAAGTCAGCCACACCCTGCGCTCGTAGTTCCTTGAACAATGGGATGAGCTTTCCCGCATCGATCTGCGTCAATCCGATCGGCATGTAATGAAACAGGTCGCGGTATCTGCGTTCACTCCGTTGGAGAGCCTCCTGCGCCCTAACCAGATCGTCGATATCAACGCTGACCCCATACCATTGCAGAATATTTCCCGCCTCGTCGCGAAGAGGCTCCGCTCGGGTTTCAGTCCAGCGATAGCTGCCGTCGGCACGCAGTTGCCGATATTGCCGAACGTAAGGAACGCCTGTGGCGAAGGAGTGATTAGCCGCCTGTCGAGCCGCCGCAACATCGTCCGGGTGGATGACACTGAGCGAGGGTGATCCACCCGGTGCGGTAATATCTTCAAGCGTCGCACCGGTCACTTCCCTGAATCTCTTGTTGACGGATGTTGGCGTTCCGCTTGGCGTCGTGCTCCAGATCAGTGCCGGAACTGTATCTATCAGTTGTTTGAGCTCTCTTTCGCGCTGGCCCAGAGCGGACTGGGCCCGCACTTCCTCGTCCACATCATGGCAGAGCCCGTACCATTGTAGGATTTGTCCGTTTTGATCGCGCAACGGCTCTGCACGGCTCGACATCCAGCGAAAATCGCCATCAACATGCCTTAGACGGTACCGCATGGAGAATGGCTCACCTGTGACCAGAGACCGACCAAGGGCCGACCTAAATCTTTCAGCGTCTTCCGGATGGATCGTGGTCAGGAGCATCTCCAGCCGACTCATACCCGACTTGTCCAGATCCATGATGTCCATGCCCAGAAAATCGATCATCCGCTTGTTGAAGAAGATCGGTTCTCCATCCGGCCTGAGCCGCCAGAGGTGGCTGGGAACCATGTTCACCAACTGAGAGAACTCACGTTCGCGATAACGCAACGCTTCTTCGGCTCGCTTTTTGTCTTCGATGTCGATCATCGTACCGTACCAGCCGCCCTGGCCGTCCTTGTCGCCTCCGACAGATCGCAATCCAAACGACCAGAACCAGCGATAGACGCCATCCGATCGACGAAGCCGATACTCTGCGTCAAAAGGGAGACCGCTGATGAGGGAAGCTCGCCGCGTTTCAAGGACACGCTCATAGTCCTCGGGATGGATGACGTCCCGCCATCCCGCTCCATCCAGTTCGTGAAAGAGCGATCGATTCTCAGGAGGGCGTCCCATGTAGAGGAAAGTGCCGACATTTACGTGCGTGACGCGACCATCGGGCGTTGCTGACCAAGTGTAGGCTGGCATGCTTCCGATAATTCGCATCGCCTCGTTCGCATCGGCTTCCCGGACATTCGCCCCACGCGCTTGCAGGAGTTCGCCGATACAGAGGGCCAACGCAAACACCGCCGCCCAGGAAAGCCAGATATCGCGTGCACCGCCCGCCCCGAAGACGCCGACGATAACGCAAATAAGCAATCCGAATATCCGGACGCCCCGGAGCGGCAAGGTGCCGCGGCGTCCAATGCAGATTTGCAATACGACGATGGGGGCAACGAGACCTACAGGCGATGCGCTCGCCATCGACAGGGCTGATCCGATAGCGACGGCCGTTATAGCCGAGGCGGCACGAGATCGATTGAATTCAGTTGTCATGAAAGCCGCCTTTCAGCGTAAAACACGGCATGAGATCGACAGCAACTGATTTACCACCTTTCCGAGCAATTCAATCGATCGAATCGCAGTCCTTTTCCTACCTCCAGTGACCTCCGCTGTCTGTTATGGAAATCCATGTATTGCCAGACCGCACGTCGGTGCTCCCGCGGAGCATCGAGCCAGCATTACCGCGGGTCCGGTTGCATCGAATCCGCTGATATTCCGGCGTCGATGAGCATCCGCGCGAGGTGTTTGCGCGCATAGAACAGCCGACTCTTCACCGTGGCTTTCGGGATGCCGATCCTTTCACTAACCTCGGCAACCGAACAGTCGTGATAATAGAACAGATTCAGCATCTGGCGATGCGCTGGCGAAAGATCGGCAAGGCACGCGCGAAGCATTCCGCCGATCTCCTTTCGATCAAGTGCCATCTCGGGTGTGTCGCTCGCATCCGCGATTTCGGGCAGATTGAGTTCGTCCAAATTCTGAAACGTTGTCCGACGCATGGCGTTGATCGCTTTGAATCGAGCGATCGCAAGCAACCATGTCGAGACCCGGGATCGATACTCGAAGCGATGCGCAAAGCGCCACACGTCAAGAAACACCTCGCTGGCGATATCCTGTGCGAGATCGTGGCTGTGAACGAGCTGGAGAATGAAACGAAGCACCCGCTGTTGATGGCGCAGGAAAACCATGTGCATCGCGGATGCATCGCCCCGCGCGACATTCTGCAGGAGCATTTGGTCGTAGCCATCATTGGACGCGACTTGCCCCGTCATCCGACGATCCAGGACACGTCCACTCTTGCCAGACGGAACTCTAGTCTTCCCGCCCGTCTCTATCGATCGTGGCGTTGGTTCATGAGCAGAGCGACGATTCACCGGGGCACAGGTGGAGATGGCGCGAAGCCACTCATTGTTCGTCCGATAGAAATCCAAAGATGGCTTGGATATCGCCGTTCCTTGCAAGGGCATGATCCTCTCCGCTGAATTCACGAGTTCTGCAAGGTTGCGCTGTCTGAAATGGTCAAACCATTCCGACAACGGCTTGTTATTCCGGATTCAAGGTCTCGGAAGAAGTATCCGTGGGCATTGGAGACGGCATGGCGTTGGTGTGTCAAAGCCAACCAGGTCATGGTCTTTCACGTCATCTGACGCAGTGAGGTGCGCCACAAGGACGCCTGAGTATCTCGTTTCGTCCTGCGCAACCTCTCCCGAGGGATAGGCAAAATCCCCCCCAGACCCAGCTCCGCCATGCCTACGTGCAATATCGTTTCGCGATGCAGGTCGCCATTCTTGGAAGCGCTGGATATTCGCACGAACAGCGCCGAGCGCCGAGAACCGTGGATACTTCTGCCTCAAACCGGTTCAGATCGCCAAGGCCTTGTCTCGCAGATATTTGCGGTGGCCAGCGCAACACGGAGACTCGGAATGGTAACTCGCAATTCCTTCAAACAGCTTGCAGGCATCTCACGAAGGAAAATCCTGACAACCGCGATGCTGTACGCGGCATCGCTGACCATGCGCTCATCCTCAGCCGCTGGCGAGGGCGGCACAGCATCAACCCATATGGCAACAGGAGACGATCCTATGATCTCGGTCAACACTCAAGACGCTGTTCAACTCTTCTACAAAGACTGGGGTCCGAAAACGGCGCAACCAATTGTCTTTCATCACGGCTGGCCACTCAGCTCCGACGATTGGGACAACCAGATGCTCTTCTTTGTCAGGAAGGGTTACCGTGTCATCGCCCACGATCGCCGCGGGCATGGCCGATCGTCGCAGGTGCGCGATGGCCATGACATGGATCACTACGCTTCCGACGTGGCGGCGGTAA
>JBEBWH010000116.1:0-9138 GCA_040392305.1 Bradyrhizobium sp.
GCTTGCCAAGCTCGGCCGCAAGGTCGCGCACGATGCGCGGCAGCTTCTGCCAGGCGTTGCCGATCGGCTGCATGCGCGTCTTCATGACGCCTTCCTGCAGTTCGGCGGTCACGTTCGAGAGCCGCTGCAGCGGCACCTTGAATTCGTTGTCCTGCTGGCGGCGGCTGATCTCCAGCAACTGATTGCGCGTCAGCACCAGCTCCGACACCATGGTCATCAGGTGTTCGAGCGTATCGACATTGACCCGGATCGACTGGTTGGCGACCTTGTCCGCCTCCGGCATGTCCAGCTCGATGGCGGTTTTCTTCTGCGCGACGCGCGGCGCCGCGGCTGCCGGGGCGGGAGCGGGCGCAGGCTCCGGCGGATGCGGCGCCTCCACCTCGGTCTCGCGGAACGCGCGTTCGAGTTCGTCGAGCGACACCTCGCCCGGCCGCAGCGGCCGTTCCAGCACCTGATGGACCAGCGGCTGCTCCTGCGGAGCGGCCATGGCGGGCGGCGGCGCATCGCCTTCGGCGGCTTCATGCAGCGCGCCGATCAGGGCGACGTCGTCGCCTTCCGGCTCGCTGCCGCTCGATTCGAGCTGCGCGAGAATGTCCTTGATGCGATCAATCGTGGTCAGGATCAGCGTCACGGCCGGGGCCGTCACCGGCATGCCGTCGCGGAATTTGCCCATCAGGGTTTCGGCCGCGTGCGCCAGCGTCTCCAGCCGCGGCAGACCGATGAAACCGCACGTCCCCTTGATGGTGTGCACCAGCCGGAAGATGTTGCCGAGAATCTTGGTGTTGTTCGGGTCCTGCTCGAATCGCACCAGTTCGTTGTCGACCACATCGAGACTTTCACTGGTCTCGGTCAGAAATTCCCGCAGCAGATCGTCCATGAAACCGGCTTTCGAACGAGAAGAGACGTGCGCGGCGCACACCCTTGAGATTCTGCCAGTTTCGTCAGAAAGCGTTTAATATTGGTTGCAGCAGCGCGGCGCGCGCAATCAGCGCGGCAGGCTGCGGAAAATTGGTCCGGGACGAGGCCTGCGGCGGACGTCAGGCGGCCGCGACCACCGCGCCGCCATCGACGGCCTCGATGGTCACGCTCATGCCGCAGGCGCGCGCCAGAAGCCGCGTATAGTACGGCTGCACCGCATGGGCATCGACCGAGCCGGCATGCGTCTCGCGAAGCTGGTCGGCGATATTCTGCGGAACGCGGGCATTGAGCCCGGAGGTACGAACGCGAAACGTCATCGTCTCGCCCTCGCCGACCGGGTCGACCACCAGTTCGCCGCCACGCGGAATCGTCTGCTGGGCGATCACCAGCATGTTGAGCAGCAGCTTGACCCGGTTCTTTGGCAGCAGGATTCGCGGCAGGTTCCAGACCAGCCGGGTCCGGTCGTCTTCGAAGTGTCCCCGCGCCATGGCCTGCGCATCGCCGAGATCGATCTGGGCCCCGCTCGATCCGGCCGCGCCGAAGGCCAGGCGGCAGAATTGCAGCCGCGCCGACGCTGTCTTGGCGCTTTTGCGGATCAGGTCGAGGGCGAAATCGCGGTCATCGGGCTTGGGATTGTCGTCGAGCACTTCAAGACCGTTGACGATCGCGCCGACCGGGCTGATGAGATCGTGGCAGACCCGCGAGCACAGCAGCGCTGCGAGCTCAAGCTCGTCGGGGGCTGCGGCGGCAAGGACGGGGGCCGCGCCGGGAAGAGAAGTGCCAGACATGATGCAGATTCCTGAAGCAGGACGACACGCCAGAACCGGAACACACGGCGAATCAGGGCTAGATGACGGTTTGATACACCGCACGCGGCCGGGCTGCCAAACGCGCAGACCGATGTGTCGCCTTTATGGCCCCGCTGCGGCGTCACGAGGACCGAGATGACGATCCACTCCGCGGCCGGCCCGATCATCGACACCGACCACGCGGCAACGCTGCTCGCGCCTCTGACCGGGCTGGTGGTGCAGGCCTGCGCCGCCATCCTCACGGTGGACCGCCGCACCATGGCGGTCGAGGGCAAGGACGACGGCTCGCCCGTGACCGAGGCCGACCTCAAGGCCGACCGGATCATCGCCGAAGGGCTGGCGAAGCTCGCCCCCGGCCTGCCGATGCTGTCCGAGGAACGCGCGCATCAGGCCCGCCCGTTCTATCGCGACAGCTTTTTCCTGATCGATCCGCTGGACGGCACCCGCGAATTCGTCGAGGGGCGCGATGAATTCACCGTCAATCTCGCCCTCGTCACCCGCGGCGAGCCGCTGCTCGGCATCGTTGCCGCGCCGAAGCTGGGCGTCGTCTGGCGCGGCGTCGTGGGGCGCGGCGCGGAGCGGCTTACGCTGACGCCGGATGCGAGCCGCATCGACACCGCAAGACCAATCCGGACCCGCCCGCTGCCGGGCCCCGGCGCGTCATGGGTGGCGGCGGTCAGCCGGTCGCATGGCGACGCCGCAACCGACCGCTTCATCGCCGGCCGGCCGGGCGCGATCCGGCAGACGCTGGGGTCAGCGGTCAAGTTCGGTTACGTCGCGGAAGGGCTGGCGGATATCTATCCACGGCTGGCACCGACCTGCGAATGGGACGTTGGCGCGGGCCATGCCGTGGTGACGGCCGCGGGCGGCAAGGTGACCGACCGCGAGGGAGCCGCGCTGCGCTTCGGCGGCGTGCATCCGGGCTTCATCGTCCCGGACTTCATCGTCTGGGGCGACCCGTCGGCTGCGGGCCTCTAATCGGCCAGATCGTTGCGGACGACAGGCCAGTTCCGGACGGCTGGAGCGAGAAAGCGGGCGGGATCGGCGGCAAAAGCGGCGCGATTGTCGTCCCGCGCGAACAGATAGAGGCGCTGCCCCCACACCAGCCAGAGCCGCGCCGACCCGGCCACCGGCCGCCCTTCCGCCACGCCGACCGGATCGTAACCGCCGAACCGGGGCTGGTAGACCTCCGGATCGGCGAGAAACGCCGCACGGTTGCCCTCGCTCCGGAACCGCCACACCGCACCGGCCACCGACAGTTCGAGTTCCGAGCGACCCGGCCGCGCCGCGCCATCCGTGAAATAGGCCACCGGATCGTAGCCGCCGATGGCGAGGCCGGTATGGCGATCGACCACGACCCGCTCGGTGGTCGCGGCGTCGAGCAGGGCAAGCGGCGCGCAACTCAAGGCTGTAGCCGCAACACACCGCCAAACAAGCCGCTTCAGGCCCCAACCATGTTTCTTTCGCCGCGCTGCTGTCATAGTTGATGCTAATAAGGGGTTCCGAGTCGCACGAACGGGACGGCAATTTAGGGGACATTCATCTGCAAGCCGTTACCTTGCGGGTGGATTCGGATCATCGACGAGGTGGGTATGGTCTTCGCGACACGTCTTGCAGCGTTGCTGCTGACTGCGATCATGTTTTGGGCCGGGCCGGCGGAGGCGCAGCAGCGTTCCGGCGGCCGATCCGGCGACCGCTATGGCGCCGAGGAACTGTCCCGCGCCGGCCATCGTTTCTTTGGCAATGTCTCGCGCGAACTCGCCTCGGTGATCGAGCGCGCCGTGAGCCAGTGGGGATTGCCCAACGGCTATGTCCTTGGCGAAGAGGGCAGCGGCGCCTTCATCGCCGGCCTCCGCTACGGCGAGGGCACGCTCTACACCAAGAACGCCGGCGATCTGAAAGTCTATTGGCAGGGTCCTTCGGTCGGCTTCGACTGGGGCGGCGACGGCGCCCGCACCATGATCCTCGTCTACAATCTGCCGGCGACGGACGCGATTTATCAGCGTTTCGGCGGCATCGACGGCTCGGCTTACGTGATCGGCGGCTTCGGCATGACCGCGCTGACCGCCAACAATATCGTGCTGGTGCCGATCCGCTCCGGCCTTGGCCTGCGGCTCGGCGCCAATATCGGCTATCTCAAATTCACCCCCCGGCCGACCTGGAACCCGTTCTGACGAACTGCGCCGAAGCGGCGCAGGGCTGCAACAAACGGCTCGAAATTAACGGTTAATCCGGCTTTGCTCTGGCATTGCCCGGCCCCCTCGTGGCATGGTCCAGCCGGTTTTTTCGGCACGCGTAAGGGCGCTTGAATGGTCGAGCCGATCATGTATCTGGCGATCGGTTTTCTGGTCGCGATGCTGCTTGGCCTGATGGTCATGCCGCTCGTGCACAACCGCGCGATTCGCCTGACCACGAAGCGCCTCGAAGCCCTGAACCCGATGTCGATGACGGAGATTCAGGCCGATCGGGACCAGCTCCGCGCCGACTTCGCGGTCAATGTGCGCCGTCTGGAAACCAGCGTGGAGCGCTATCGGAATACGACAAGCCAGCAGCTCGCCGAGATCGGCCGCAAATCGGATGCCGTCAACCGCCTCAAACAAGCGATGATCGAGAAGGACGGGATCATCGCCGCTCTTCAGGCGCACCATCATGCGCTCGAACAGCGTCTGCTCGCGACCGAGGAGGAATTCGCCCTCAAGGTCGGCGAGATCAGGACCACCGAGGCCTCCCTGCACGAGAAGGAGAGCAGCCTCGCCCGCGTCACCGCCGAGTTGACCGATCGAGCCATCGAATTCGATGCCAGGCAGATCGAGCTCGCCGCGCTCAACACGCAGATGGAAACGCTGCGGCTGCGCGCCGAGGATGCGGAGCAGGACGCCGCGAAACTTCGGGCGGAATTGAAGAGCCGGGGCGAACAGTTCGACGCCGCCGCGCGCGAGCTGGACGAGACCCGCACCCGCGCCTCTCAGGCTGAGGAACAGGCCGGCGGCCTCCACCATAAGCTCGCGGCGCTGCGGCAGGAGGCGGACACGCTGCGCAGCCGCATCAACATCCTCGAAGGCCAGATCTCCGCGCAGGATGACATGCTGGCCGGCCACCGGAAGGAAAACCGCGAATTGCTGGACCAGATCAAGGCCGAGCACGAACAGCGCCGGCGCGAGCGGGCCGCGGCGGCCGGAAGCAATACCGGCGTCGCCGATGGCGATGTCGAGGCCGCGCTTGCCGAGCAGCTCCGCCGCGTCGAGAGCGAACGCGACAGCCTCAAGCGCGACCTCGAAGGGCTGCGGCAGACGGCGCACGCCTCGACAACCGAACAGGCCGAGAACGCACTGCTGCGCGAGCGCATCAACGCCATCGCCGCCGAAGTGACCCGGCTCGCGATCACGCTCGAAGGTCCGCAATCGCCGATCGAGGCGATGCTGGCTGGCGATCCCGCCGGCCGGACCGCGACCACGGTCAACGGCGCGCCCGCCAAAAGCCCGGGCGCCCCGTCGACCGCCTCGCTCGCCGAACGCATCCGCGCCCTGCAGACGCAGGCCGCGCGGGCGGCGCAGACCGGCTGAACTCCGCATCCACCGATGCGCCCGCGGCAGACTTTTGCCGGCCGGCGCGCCAGGATGCTTGACCCCCGGCCCGCGCTTCCGTAAATCACAGCGACGTTGCGCTCCCGGATCGGACTCCCCGGCCCGGACGCGGCCATCCCGGGCGCATAGCTCAGCGGGAGAGCGTTCCCTTCACACGGGAGAGGTCATAGGTTCAATCCCTATTGCGCCCACCATCCGCCGCGCTGCCGCAATGAGGCGGCGGCACCCGCCTCTCACAGCACCACCTCGATCAGGCTCGGCCCTTCGGCGGCATTGCCCCATGCCAGCGCCGCGTTGAACTCGTCCGCGCTCGTCACCGAGCGGGCGGGCACCCCCATGCCCTTGGCAAGCGCCACCCAGTCGAGCGCCGGCCGGTCGATATCGAGCATATCGATCGCGCGCTGTCCGGGCTCGCCCGCGCCGACATTGTCGAACTCGCCGCGCAGGATCTGGTAGGTGCGGTTGGCGAAGACGATGGTGGTGACGTTCAGGCTCTCGCGCGCCTGCGTCCACAGCGACTGCACGGTGTACATCGCGCTGCCGTCGCCGACCATGCAGATCACCCGCCGGTCCGGACAGGCGACTGACGCCCCGGTCGAAAGCGGCGGCGAGAAACCGATCGAGCCACCCATGTTCTGCAGCCAGTCATGCGGCCGGGCGTTGGCGGTGAGCGGGAAGAAGCCGCGTCCGGTCGAGATCGATTCATCGACGACGATGGCGTTCTCCGGGATCGCCGCGGCGATCGCCCGCGCGATGTTCGCATGGCTGAGCGCGCCGGTCGGCGGCGTCAGTTCGGGCCACTCGCGCGGCTTGACGTCCTTCGCCTTGGCCCCCACCGCATCGGCCAGCGCCTCCAGCGCCGCCACCGAATTTTCGCCCGGCACGCACATGCGATGCACCTCGCAGCCCTCGGGTCTCAGCACGCTCGGCTTGTCCGGATAGGCGAAGAAGGCGACCGGGTCCGACGCCTCGACCAGCACGATATGGCGGAATTTCCTCAATGCGGGCAGCGCCTGATCGACGATGTAAGGCACGCGCTCGACGAAGAAGCGGCCGTCGCCTCGCGCCATGCGCGGATTGAAGGTCTGCGCCATCACATCGCAGCCGGTCTTGCCCGCGATCCGCGCCGCGAGCGCCAGCCCCTGCTCGGTCAGCGCCTGCCCCGTGAGCAACAGCAGCACCGGCTCGTCGCCGCGCAGCAGCCGCGCCGCGCGATCGACCGCGCTGGTCGAGAAATTGGCCTGCTGTGCCGGCGGCGGCACTTCGGCGACGTCTTCCGCTTCGTTCCAGGCGGTGTCGGCGGGCAGAATGAGCGTCGCGATCTGCGGCGGGGCGCTGCGCGCCGCGGCAATCGCCGCTGCACCATCGCGCGCCACCGATTTCGCATCGGGCGACGAGCGGATCCACGCGGACATCGGCCGCGCCAGCCCTTCGATATCCGAGGTCAGCGGCGCATTGTAGGCAATGTGATGGGTGGCGTGCTGCCCGACGATATTGACGATGCCCGAATTGGCCTTTTTGGCGTTGTGCAGATTGGCGAGCCCATTGGCGAGACCCGGCCCGAGATGCAGCAAGGTCGAAGCCGGCGTGCCGCGCATGCGGAAATAGCCGTCGGCCGCGCCCGTCACCACGCCCTCGAACAGGCCGAGCACGCAGCGCATGCCCTCGACACGGTCGAGCGCCGCGACGAAATGCATCTCCGACGTCCCCGGATTGGTGAAGCAGACATCGACGCCACCAGCCACCAGCGTCCGCACCAGGCTTTCCGCACCATTCATCTTTCCATCCCTTTTCGGTTTGTTTATTGGGCGACAGGTTCGATCAAGCATCCTTCGCGGCATTCGTCAAAGGCCGGGCATCGTCCGTGCTGCCGAAAACACCGGCCGGCAGCGGCGCGCTCACAGGGCTGTGGGTTGCGAAATCGGGCAGATTGTGGCCTTTCTCGCCCTATTGATACCATCAGCATACTGACCGGGGTGGCGTCGCCGCGGATCCAATCGGAGCTTAGGGATGATGCGATTTATGACGATTCTGGCGGCGGGTCTCACCCTGGTCGCCGGAGCGGGGGCTGCTTCCGCCGACGAGAGCAATGCCGGCGACATCATGCGGGCGGGCCTGTTTTCCGGCATCCGCGCCGCCAGCCCGGTGCCGCGCACCACCGTCATGTATCCCGGCAACCACAAGCCCGGCACGATCGTCGTCAACACCAAGGAACGGCGGCTCTATCTCGTCACCGGCAACGGTCAGGCGATCCGCTACGGCATCGGTGTCGGCCGTGACGGCTTCCGCTGGGGCGGCGTGCATCGCGTCACCGCCAAGAAGGAATGGCCGACCTGGACGCCGCCGGCCCAGATGCTCAAGCGCCGCCCCGACCTGCCGCGCTTCATGAAGGGCGGGCCGGACAATCCGCTGGGCGCGCGCGCGCTGTATCTCGGCTCGACGCTCTATCGCATCCACGGCTCGAACGAGCCGGAGACGATCGGACAGGCGGTGTCATCCGGCTGCTTCCGCATGGTCAATGACGACGTCATCGATCTCTACAACCGCGTCAATGTCGGCGCGACGGTGATCGTCCAGAACTGACGCCGGAACGCAATCGCGCCTTGCGCGCAGGGCGCGATTGCGGCAGCGTGACGCCATGCGGCGTCGTTTTCTCACCTGCGCGCGGCGGATCGCAATCGGCGCGACGCTTGTCGTGCTGGCCGGCTTTGCCGCCAGCACGCTCGCTGCGGATACGGCGCAGGCCCGCCCCCTGACCGACAAGCCGCATTACACCGACGCCGAAATCATCGACGGCTTTTTCAAGGTAGCGTTCGGCGCGGAATATCGGCTGTCCGGCCCCTCCGACCGGATCAGGAAATATGTCGCGCCCGTCCGCATCGCGATCGACGGCGACGCGAGCCGACGCCGTCGCACCGAGCTGACGCGCATCATCGCCGATATCGGCCGGCACATCCGCCATCTGGACATCGCGCTGGCAACAGAGCCGACGCACGCCAATATGACCGTGACATTGGTGCGCGACCGCGACCTGCATCGCACCATCGCCAGACGCTTCGGGCCGGAGCACGCGCGCGCGATGCGCCGCAGGCTCGATCCGCAATGCCTGTCGGGCTTCCGCAAGAACGATCGCTTCGAGATCGAGCGCTCGGAGGTCATCCTCCCGGTCGATGCCGGCCGTACGATCTTCCGCAGCTGCGCCTATGAGGAGCTGCTGCAGGCGCTCGGGCCGATCAACGATACCGACACGGTGCCGTGGACAACCTTTAACGACGATGTGCGCGCCACCGCCTTCGGCGTCTACGACCAGCTTCTGCTCAATATTCTCTACGATCCGCGCATCAAGCCGGGCATGACGGCGGACGAGGTCAGGGCCGTACTGCCCGACGTGCTGCCGGACGTTCGCGCGTTCGTATCCTCGCTCCCTCTCCTCCCCCGCAAGCGGGGGAGGGATTAAGGGTGGGGCTGGCGGCGAGACCTCACGCCGTCTTCTGGAACAGTTCGCGGCCGATCAGCATGCGGCGGATTTCGCTGGTGCCCGCGCCGATCTCGTAGAGTTTCGCGTCACGCAGCAGCCGCCCGGTGGCGTAGTCGTTGATGTAGCCATTGCCGCCCAGCAGCTGGATCGCATCGAGCGCGCATTGCGTCGCGCGTTCGGCAGCGTAGAGGATCGCGCCGGCGGCGTCCTCGCGCGTGGTCTCGCCGCGGTCGCAGGCCTTCGCCACCGCATAGACATAGGCGCGCGAGGCGTTCATCGTCGTATACATGTCGGCGACCTTGCCCTGCACGAGCTGGAATTCGCCGATCGGCTGACCGAACTGCTTGCG
>JBEBWH010000117.1:0-9044 GCA_040392305.1 Bradyrhizobium sp.
CGGAGCGGGCGATCGCCGACACGCTTGCCTACACCAGCCAGAGGGAGGTGTTCGGCAAGACGGTCGCCGCGTATCAGAACACCCAGTTCCGGCTGGCCGATTTCGCCATGGAGGCGAAAATCGGGCGGGTTTTCCTTGATGACTGCATCGCGCGAGCCGCGCGCGGCGACCTTGACCCCGTGACCGCGGCCATGGGCAAGGCATGGGTCACCGAAATGGAAGGGCGCGTTCTTGACGGCTGCCTCCAGTTGCATGGAGGCTACGGCTTCATCTGGGATTACCCGATCACCCGGGCTTTTGCGGATGCAAGATCGCAGCGCATCGTCGGCGGCACGAACGAAATCATGCGTCAGATCATCGCGAAATCGATGGATTCCATCGTGGCCGGGTACGACCTCTAGGATTTCCAAACCGGGCCCCCGGCGACAACGTCAGGGCGGCGGCCCCCGCCAACCACAGATCTGTATACTGTTTTCGCCCACCTCATGGCGGGCCCGACCGCTTGACGGCCACTCCAGAAACCCGGTTACCTGTCGATGACGCCACGCCTCACGGCGGGCGAAACCGGAATTGCCCATGAACGATCGCACCTGCGTCTTCCCATGAAGACTCTGACTCTCAGCAACCACTATCCCAATACGATCCTGCACTGCGTCAGGAACCAGCCGGAGCTTGCCGTTCGCCTTCTGTCGGAGGTAGGGATACCGCCTGTGGTGCTCACCCAGCCACGGGCGCGCGTGCCGGTTCAGAGCCACGTGGACCTGTATCGCAGCATTGTCGCGGTCACGAGGGACGAGTCCTTCGGCTTCCTGCCCAATCCCTTACCTGCCGGCACGCTTGCAAGTGCCTGCGAGTACGCTGTCAACTCGCCGACGATTGGCGACGCGCTGGAGAAAATCTGCCGCTTCTATGGCGTTGTGACCCACGATGTCAGTCTGGCCACGCGCAGCGTCGGCAAGGACGTGGAGTTCGAGGTCACGTTGCGCCAGCCCGAACTCGACTTCGCCAATTTCATGGCCGAAACCTTTCTGTGTATCGGATACCGCTTCTCATCGTGGCTTGCCGGGCAGGCCATGCCGCTGACGCGCAGCGGCTTTTCCTACGATCCGGTCAGCAACAGGGACGAGTACGTATTTCTCTTCCCCACAACCCATGAATTCGGCATTGCCGGCCCGAACTTCATCGCCATGGACGCCGACTTCCTGCGGTTGCCGGTCCTCAAAACCGCAAGCGACGTACGTGGTTATACTGAAAGAGCGCCGCTTGATCTCCTGAACAAGCTGATTGGCAATGACAGCCTGACCAACCGGGTCTATGTCATCCTCAGCGGCAAGCATCCGGAGGAGCCTCAGGACGCCAGAACCATTGCCAGCGATATGGCGATGACCGAGCAAACGCTCCGGCGCAGGCTCAGGGCTGAGGGCTATACGTTCCAGAAGATCAAAGACAACCTGCGCCTTGATGCGGCGATCTTTCACCTGATGGGCGACAAATACACGATCACTGACATTTCGGATCGGCTCGGCTTCTCCACGCCCAGCGCCTTCAGCCGCGCTTTCAAGACGTGGACCGGCGTGTCACCCGAGCAATATCGAAATCGCTGAGGTTCCAGCAACCCTCCCCCGCCTGTCCGGCGGCGCGCAGAATCGGTGAAGTATGCAATAAAGTAATATCAGGTTATTCTCCATGGTCGCGATCCAGGTAACGTATTGGTCAATGATGTCCTCAACCATGGCGGGAAATCTGGGAATTTTGACCGAAAATGTACAACCAATTTACCAACAAGATCGTCGCCATCACCGGCGCCGGGCGGGGAATAGGTCAAGGCATCGCCACCCATCTTGCGGCGCACGGCGCCCAAATCGCCGTCATTGATCTCAATGCCGACAGCGTCGCCGATACGGTGCGACAGGTTGAGATGGCGGGATCCCTGGCGCGCGGCTATCTGTGCGACATCACCGACGAAGCTGCGGTTGAAACAGCCTTTGCGGATATCGCCGGACAGTTCGGCCGCATCGATTGCCTGGTCAATAACGCCGGCATTCTTCACGACGGCCTGCTGGTGAAAGAAAAAGATGGGCAGATCGTCAAGAAGCTCAGCGCCAGCGCCTTCGACCGGGTTCTCAGCGTTTGTCTGAAAGGCGCGTTTCTGTGCGCGCGGGAGGCCGCAGGTCACATGATCGCCAGCAACAGCGACGGTGGCGTCATCATCAATATTTCGTCTGGTGCGTTCCGAGGCAACTACGGCCAGACGAATTATTCCGCCGCCAAGGCGGGGCTCGTCGCCATGAGCCGGGTCTGGGCCAAGGAACTCGGCCGCCACAACATCCGGTCGATGATCATCGCTCCCGGCGCCATAGAAACCGAACTGCTGCGCTCCATGCCGGCAGACGCACTCGATGCCATGGCCCGGCAGATCCCGCTGCAGCGCATTGGCGCCATCGACAATATCGCCCAGGCCGTCGCCCATATCATGGATAACGACTACCTCAGCGGCTCCATCATCGAGGTGAATGGCGGCATGGTCGTCTGACTGGCCAGCGCCCGTCGATCATATGCACAGCAGTTTGTCGTTTTCCGCCATTCTGCATCCTACGTTTCCCGTTGGATACTCAGGAAAGAGCGCGTCAGTCAGATATGCCGCCACGCTATCCGGCTGCACGAAGGCGCAACCGGCCCGGCGGCCAACTGTGCGTCAGGACGCACCCCGCAAGACGGGCGTCGCCATACGTTAGAATCACCGGAAAATCCCGGAGATTGGGCAGAGATCCCGCCCGGTGCGAACGGGTTTACTCTGGCGAACGCACGGAGGTCATTTTGAGCGAGCCCGTTCACATCCCGGTCCCGACGCCGGAAACGGCGCATTTCTGGGAGGGCGCCAAGGCCGGCGAGTTGCGCCTCCAGCGATGCAGTCCGTGCGGCAAGGCCTACTTTCCCCCCCGCCCCTTTTGCCCCTCGTGCGGCGCATCCGATGTGGGGGTATTTCGCGCCTCCGGCCGCGGGCGCATCCATACGTTTATCATATCCAACTTCCGGTCACCCGGGTTCACGCCGCCCTACTCCATCGCCGTCGTGGAACTGGCGGAAGGCCCGCGCATGCTGACCAATATCGTTGGATGCGCGCAAACCCCGGAAGCAATCCGGATGGAGATGCCGGTTCAGGCGACGTTCGAGCCGGTCAGCGATGAAATCAGCCTCGTCAAATTCACGCCGGTGGAGGAACATTGATGTTGCGGAACCAGGTCGCCATCGTCGGCGCCGCCGAAAGCGCGCGCATTGGCAGGGTGCCAGAGATGGGACAGGTGCAGCTCCATTGCAACGCTGCGCTCCGGGCAATCGCGGATGCCGGGCTCACCGTGGCTGACATCGACGGCGTCGCCAGCGCGGAAGAATTGCCCTGGACTATTGCGGCCGCCCTCGGCATCCGGCCGACCTGGGTCGACGCGACAGATGTGGGCGGCTGCGCCTATATGCTGCATCTCCGCCACGCCGTGGCGGCGATCGCAGCCGGCCACGCCAACACGATCCTGATCACGCATGGCGAGAGCGGCCGATCACGCATCGGCACGACCGGCCTCGACATGATGTACACGGACAATCACCGGCAGTTCGAACTGCCCTATGGCGCGACGATGCCGCCGACCATGTTCACCCTGCCGGTGCGCCGCTTCATGTACGAAACCGGGTTGACCAGCGAGCATCTGGCGTGGGCGCATGTCCGGCAGCGGGAATGGGCGGCCCTTAATCCCCGCGCCATGCTGCGGGACCCGGTCACCGTCGATGATGTCCTCAATTCGACGATGATCGCCGACCCGATCACCCAGCTGATGTGCTGCCTCGTGACCGACGCCGGCGGCGCCATCGTCGTGACCAGCGCCGCACGGGCGCGCGACCTGCCCCAGAAGCCCGTCTATTACATGGGCGGCGGCGAAAGCGTGCTGATGAACAATATCAGCCAGATGCCGGATTTCACACGGGCGGAGGTCTTCGAGATTGCTTCGGGGAAAGCCTTTCAGGAAGCCGGGATCACCACATCGGACGTCGATCACCTGATGATCTACGACGCCTTTGCCCATTTGCCGATCTACGGGCTCGAAGCTCTTGGGTTCGTCGGACGCGGCGAGGCTGGGGACTTCATCAAGGAAGGTCACACGGCGCCCGGCGGCCAGTTGCCCCTTAACACCAACGGCGGCGGCATGTGCTACACGCACCCTGGACGTTACGGGATGTTCGCGCTCCAGGAGAGCATCCGGCAGTTGCGCGGAACCGCGCCCGCCCAGGTCGAAGGCGTCGAGGTTTCCGTCGCCCAGGGCGTCGGCGGCATGTTCTTTGCCGCCGGAACGGCGGTGCTCACCAATGTTCAGTGATGACCAGACCTGACCGCGTCTTGGGCGGGCGCCGCTCCTTGCGGGAGCCGCATCCGCTGACAGAGCCCGACGAACGGGGAAGCCGCGCGGCCGGTACTGAAACCGCGGATATCGTCGATGGTTGAAAAAATACTCACGGAAAAAACCGGACACGTCGTCACTCTGACGCTCAATATGCCGGAAACCCGCAACGCACTTTCGGACAGCGATTTCTGCGCAACCCTCACGCAATGCCTGGCGGATCTGAGCCGGGATCTCTCGGTCAGATGCGTCGTCCTCACTGGAACCGGAGACGTGTTCTGCTCCGGCGGGAACATCAAGCATATCCGTGGCAGGATGGGCATGTTCGGCGGCGATGCGTTACAGGTGCGCGACAACTATCGCGCGTCTGTCCAGACCCTGGCGCGAACCTTGTGGGAATGTGAGGTTCCAACCATCGCCGCAGTCAACGGGCCGGCCTACGGAGCAGGCTGTGACCTGGCGCTGATGTGTGATATCCGCGTCGCCTCCCCAAAGGCGCGCTTCGCCGAAAATTTCATCCAGCTCGGGCTGATTTCCGGCGATGGCGGCTCCTGGCTTTTGCCACGACAGATTGGTTTGTCGCGCGCCGCTGAAATGACCTTCACCGCCGATCCTGTCGACGCCGCCACAGCGCTGCATTGGGGCCTGGTGTCTTCGGTCGTCTCCGAGGCCAGTTTGCTGAGGGAGGCCCATGGCCTCGCCGCCCGCATCGCGCGCCATCCGCCACGCCAGCTCAGGATATCGAAGCGGCTTCTGCGCGAGAGCCTGCACAGCCGGTTCGACACAATCCTTGAACTGGCGTCCACCTACCAGGGGGTCGCCCACCAGACAGCCGACCACGCGGAGGCCGTCGAAGCAACCCTGGAGCGTCGCAGCCCCCGGTTCACCGGAGCCTGACATGGACCACCATTCAACGGACGCGACCGGCGGCGTCATCGAAACAGTCGGCCTCGGCATCCCCTATGAAGCCTGGCTCCCTGGCCGGCGGCTGCGCACCATTGGCCGCACCATCACCGAAGCCGACATCACCGGCTTCATCAACGCCACGGGCATGCTCGAGGTGCTGTTCACCGACCGCGAATATCTTGCCGCAACTGGCATGTTCGCACGCCGGCCAGCCCCCGGCCTCATGGTGCAGGCCTTCGCCGAAGGCCTCCTCCTGCAATACACCCTGCAGCATACGGGGCTGGCGTTCCTGAGTGGCGAAACCACCGTCAGGGGGCCCTGCTTCGCCGGCGACACCATTCATGTGGCGACCGAGGTCATATCAGCGCGCAGGACCGCGAAGCCTGGCCGCGGGATCGTCGTCACGCGCAACGACGTCATCAACCAGCACGACGACATCGTGCTCGAATATACGACCACCCGCATGGTGAAGGCATCGGACAACCAGTAAAGGCGGATGCAATGCTTCAGGATACAGCCATCGACTCGACGGCCTTGTGGACGCCCCATGTCGACGAAGCCTTCGTTTCCGGATTGAGAACGTTCGCCGCCACGACCGTCCTGCCCGAGGCGGACCGCATCGACCGCGACGATGTCTATCCCGTCGACATCGTCAGGATGATGGCGGCGCGTGGCTACAATACGCTGACCCTGCCGGGCGCCTATGGCGGAGCCGGACTGTCCTGGGGGCACGCCGCCGCCATGTTCGAGGAAATTTCGGTGGCGAGCGCGGCCACGGGCATCTGCCTGATCACCATCTACCAGGCCCAAACGATGATCCGTCTGTTCGGAGAGGATAGCCTCAAGAACCGCTATCTGCCCGAGTTCGGCAAAGGCCTGGTCAGCGCCTATGCGCTGACGGAATCCAACCATGGCAGCGACATCACAAAGCTCGACACCCAGGCCTGGCGCGACGGTGAAGAATGGGTGATCACGGGCGAGAAGCACTTCATCACCTCTGGCACGGCTGCGGAATTCTACATTATACTCGCCCAGACCGACGTGGGAGTTTCGGTGTTCGCCGTTCCTGGCGACGCGCCCGGCGTCTCCCGGTATGAGGGGCAGAACTCTGCGACGTTTGGGCTGCGCAACGGCCCGCACATGAACATCGTGTTCGACAGGGTGCGGCTGCCCGCCGACCATCTGATCGGCGTCGAAGGCAAGGGGGTGCGGCAGGCGGTTTCGGTCCTGAACTATTCCCGGACGCTGGCCGGCGCCGTATCGCTCGGCATCGCGCGGGCGGCGTTCGAAGGGGCCCTCGCCTATGCGCGCGACCGTCAGGCGTTCAGACAGCGCGTGCTCGAATTCCAGGGAATCCAGTGGTATTTCGCCGACATGCTGACCGAGATAGACGCGGCGCGTCTGCTGATCTACCGCGCCGCGACGGCGTTGGACAGCGGCAAGCAGGCGCCGCGTTGGGGCAGCGAGGCCAAATATATGGCGGCGTCCGTGGCGACGCGCGTAGCGACCCAGGCCGCCCAGATCTGCGGTGCATACGGCATCATGGAGAATGCGCCCTTCGGCCGCTATCTGCGCGACGCCAAGGCTTATGAGGTCGCTGGCGGTTCCTCCGAGATCCTCAAGAACACGATCGCCAAGTGTCTTCTGCCGATCTCGGGCCTTACTGGTAAAGGGCTTGCATGATGACGACGCTCGGCATGATGCTGGAGGCGCGCGTTGCCGGGAGCCCCGATGCGATCGCCGTGGAAACCGATGAAACGACGCTGACATGGCAAGAGCTGTGGGCGCACGCCCGGCGCCTTTCCAGCTGCCTGCGGGCGTCCGGCGTCGGGCCGGGAGACCGCGTCGCGCTGCTGTGCGGCAATTCCGCCAGCTATCTCGTGGCGTGGTTTGCCATTGCCAACGTCGGCGCGGTGACGGTCAGCGTGAACACCGGCCTTGTCGGCGACGGCCTTCGCCATGCGCTGACACAGTCGCAACCAAAGCTGACGCTGGCCGAGGCCGCCCTGCATGCGCGCATGGAAGACGATATCGCGCCCATCGCAACGACCTTTTCCACGCTGGTCTTCAACGGCGACCAGGGTCTTTTCGCACTGGCCGCCGCATATCCGCCTTGCCACGTCCACACGGGAACGGGCGCTGAGCCGCTGACGATTGTCTATACCTCCGGCACCACGGGTCTGCCCAAGGGCGTGGTCAATTGCCATACCGGCTATATCGAGAGCGCCAGGCTCATGGTGGAAGCCCTCGAGATCACCGCGGCCGACAGGATCATGATTGTCCTGCCATTGTTTCACGCCAATCCGCAGATCTACGCCGTGATGAGCGCGGTGCAGACCGGCTGCACGCTCGTCATCCGTCCGAAATTCTCGGTCAGCCGCTTTTTCGATGATGCGCGCCGGTTCCGGGCAACCATGTTTACCTATGTCGGAACGATCCTCGCCATGATCGTCGCGCGGCTGCCTGAAGGCGACAGAAACCATGCGATGACGCGTTGCGTTGGCGGGGGATGCGCGCCGGAGGCATGGCGCATGCTGCAAACCAGCTTCGGAATTGATCCATACGAACTTTACGGCATGTCGGAAACCGCCGGCTGGGTCAGCGCCAATTCCACCAGCGCCTATCGCTTGGGAACTTGTGGCGTCATCCGTGACGACATGGAGCTTGCGATCGTCGATGATGGGGACAGGCCGGTTTCCCCCGGAACATCCGGCGAGATCGTCATTCGCCCCCGGCAGCCGTTCCGCATTTTTTCCGGATATTGGGACGATCCGGCCGCCACCCAGGAAGCTTCCCGCAATTTCTGGTTCCACACGGGCGATATCGGTCAGGTCAGCGGCGATGGCTTCCTCGCCTTCCTCGGTCGCCGCAAGGAAATTATCCGCAAGGGCGGGGAGAACATATCGCCGGCCGAACTCGAAGGCGTTATTCTTAACTTCGGGGCTGTCGAAGACGTGGCGGTCGTGGCTGTGCCGGACCCGATTTTCGGGGATGAAATCAAGGCGTGTATCGTTCCCCGGCCGTCATTCACCTCCGAAGCGTTCGTCCAGTACCTCACGCCAAAGGTGGCGAAGTTCATGCTGCCGCGCTATCTCCAACTCGTTGAACGCATTCCCCGGACTGAAACAGAAAAAATCCGGCGCAACCTGTTGCAGCAAAATACAGACAACATCATCGACCTTGACGGTTAAGCATTGGCGGCGGCGGGTTGAGTTTCTGTCATCTGGTTCCGCCGCTCAAATGTGCCGCACTTTGGTTGATTTCGTTATTCTGCCCCGGGCGCCGCCATCGCATGATTGCTGAAGCGCCGCGACGGGAGCTGGCTGACGGACAGCATTCCTCCGCAGGCGCTGGCCGGATGCTGACCAGTTCCGAGCCGCCCGACGCCCAGGTTTGGGCGCCGCCCGTCATGGCCGCCGGCATTGCATTCGCGGTGCAAGGCAACAATCGGGACGACGACATGAGCGATTGGTATCCGAAAAAGAACGTCGGCGATCTACCTGCAGAAATGGCGTGTCGTTTCGGCAGTCGCGAGGCCCTGCGATATGAGGGCCAGCGCTATACGTTCGCCGAAGTTGCCGTTGAGGTAGACTTGGCCGCCCGCGCGCTGATGGCTCTGGGCGTGCGGAGCGGCGATCATGTGGCGCTCTGGCTGAACAACCGCGCCGACTGGATTTTCATATGCTTCGCGGTCGCGCGCATTGGCGCTGTTCTCGTTCCGGTCAACCCGCGTTTCCGCACCGATGATCT
>JBEBWH010000118.1:0-8966 GCA_040392305.1 Bradyrhizobium sp.
CGCCGTGCATCATCTTCATCGACGAGATCGACGCGGTCGGCCGCCATCGCGGCGCGGGCCTGGGCGGCGGCAACGACGAGCGCGAACAGACGCTCAACCAGTTGCTGGTCGAGATGGACGGCTTCGAGGCCAATGAGGGCGTGATCCTGATCGCCGCCACCAACCGGCCCGACGTGCTTGACCCGGCGCTGCTGCGCCCCGGCCGCTTCGACCGCCAGGTCGTGGTGCCGAACCCGGACATGGTCGGCCGCGAGAAGATCCTGAAGGTGCATGTCCGCAACGTGCCGCTGGCCCCGAACGTCGACCTGAAGGTGCTGGCGCGCGGCACGCCGGGCTTCTCCGGCGCCGACCTGATGAACCTCGTCAACGAGGCGGCGCTGACGGCGGCGCGGCGCAACAAGCGCATGGTGACGCAGGCCGAGTTCGAGGAGGCCAAGGACAAGGTGATGATGGGCGCGGAGCGCAAGTCGCTCGTCATGACCGAGGAAGAGAAGCTGCTGACCGCGTATCACGAAGGCGGCCACGCCATCGTCGCGCTCAACGTCAAGGCGACCGATCCGATCCACAAGGCCACCATCATTCCGCGCGGCCGTGCGCTCGGCATGGTGATGCAACTGCCCGAACGCGACAAGATGTCGATGTCGCTGGAGCAGATGACCTCGCGGCTCGCCATCATGATGGGCGGCCGCGTCGCCGAGGAACTGGTGTTCGGCCGCGAGAAGGTGACGTCCGGCGCATCGTCCGACATCGAGCAGGCCACGCGCCTCGCCCGCATGATGGTGACGCGCTGGGGCCTGTCGGAAGAGCTCGGCACGGTGGCCTACGGCGAGAACCAGGACGAGGTGTTCCTCGGCATGTCGGTGTCGCGCACGCAGAACGCCTCCGAAGCGACGGTGCAGAAGATCGACTCCGAAATCCGCCGTCTGGTCGAAGAGGGCTACAACGACGCCGAGCGCATTCTCACCGAGAAGCGCGAGGATCTGGAGAAGCTCGCCAAGGCGCTGCTGGAGTTCGAGACGCTGAGCGGCGAGGAGATCCTCGACCTGATCGATCACGACAAGAAGCCCAATCGCGAGTCGGTGCTGGAGCCGACCGGCCCGCGCACCTCGGCGGTGCCGACCGCCGGCAAGGGCCGTCCGCGTCCCGACGCGGGGCTTGAGCCGCAGCCGCAGGCGTAACGCGCGGGCCGGCATCTCGCCGTTCATGCAAAAGGCCGGGTTCGTCCCGGCCTTTTGTATTTGAACAGCGGGTCTCGCCTGTCCCGGGCGCGGTGCGGCGGAAAACGCCCCGCCGCGCCGCAGGCGTAAGGGCTGCGTGGTTGCTGCCGCGTTCGCTCTCCCTTCGACGACGTCATTGCCGGACTTGATCCGGCAATCCATCTTCCTTTTGAGGATGGACACGCGGGTCAGGCCCGCGTGTGACGAGGGAGCGAGCGTCCGGGGCCGGTTCTCGCCGCCGTCCTGCATGAAGCCCATGCATGCGGGCGCATTGCCTCGCCTCCACGCACACCGTAAGCGAAGGAATCGTCCCGCCGCCCGCTGCCTTCCGCGCTCGCGCGGGCGCGCCGGGCGCAGGCATCACGGTTGAATTCGCATGGCTTCCGAACAGGCACTGGCGCCGCGAGCCTACTGGTCGCGCAAGGGGTGGATCCCCGGCGCGCGCGCCGTCGCGCCGGTGCTGCCGGGCACGCTCGCCTTCGGCATCGCCTTCGGGGCGCTGTGCGCGCAGAAGCAGTTCACGCTGACCGAGGTGCAGCTGTTCATGGGCGTGGTCTATGGCGGCATGTCGCAATTCGTCGCCGTGCAGGCCTGGCCCGATACGCTGACGGTGTCGACCATCGCCCAGCTCGCGCTGCTCACGCTCACCGTCAACATCCGCTTCAGCCTGATGAGCGCGTCGATGCGGCCGTGGTTCGGCACGCTGCCGGCCTGGCAGGCCTATCCGCCGATGCTGATCATCACCGACGCCGGCTGGCTCGCCGCGATGCGCTATCGCGGCCGGGGCGGGGCGGATGCGTCGTTCTATCTGGGCGGCGGCATCGCGCTCTATCTGGTGTGGCTGGTGGCGGCGCTGCCCGGCTATTTCCTCGCCTCGAGCCTGAGCGATCCCAAGGCGTTCGGGCTCGATCTGGTGTTTCCCGCCTTCTTCGCCGCGCTGCTGGTGCCGGCCTGGCGCGGCATCGGCTTCGCCATTCCGTGGCTGGTGGCGGGCATCGTCGCGCTGGTCGTCGAGCGGCTCGTCGGCGGCTGGTGGTTCATCATCATCGGCGCGCTGTCGGGCGCGGTCACCGCCGGATTGATGGCCGAAGACGATGAGTGAGTGGGCGCGTCCGGATGTGCTGGCGGCGATCGCCGTGATGGTCGCCGTCACGGTCGCCTCGCGGCTCGGCGGCTACTGGCTGATGCGCTACGTGCCGGTGACGCCGCGCGTGCGCCGCATGCTCGATGCGCTGCCGGGTTCCATCATCCTGGCGGCGATCGCCCCGGTGGTGGTGGGCGGAGGTTCCGTGGCGATGCTGGCGATCGCGGCGGCGATCGCGACCGCGATGGCGACCCGCAACGATTTCATCGCCGTGGCGGTCGGAATGGGCGGCGCGGCCGCCGCCCGCGGCTTCGGGCTTGGCTAACGTAACGCGTTTTCAAGCGAAGCATGCGCCGCACTCCGCCCTCGAAGCGTGTCCCGAGCGCGGGAACCGGTTCGGGTGAATGGACAAAACCTCGCGTCTGATTCCATCGAAAGGCGGAAAAGCGCCAGCCTCATACTTTGCAGCCTAAATCTAAAGTTTGAGCGGCCGGACACCAAATCGCTTGCCTCTTTCTCTGAATTGATGTTCACTTTTACAGGGAATGAGGGGTTGCTCATGGTTTATCGTCGTACGCACCAGGTGGTCCGCCGTCTCGCCGCCCGTCGCAACGCCATTTTGCAGGCGGCGCGGGAGACGGCCGCGGAAGGTGGCATGGCCGCCGTCCAGATCGCTCCGGTTGCGAATCGCGCCAGTGTCGCGGCGGGCACCGTCTATCGCTACTTCCCGTCCAAGGCCGACCTGATTTCGGAACTGATCGCCGATGTCGCGCAGGCCGAGGTCGAGGCGATTCGCCGCGCCGCCGATGCCGCGCCCGGACCGTCGTCGGCGCTCGCCGCCGCCGTCACCACCATCGCCGTGCATGTGGTGTCGCATCGCAAGCTGGCCTGGGGCGTGCTCGCCGAGCCGGTCGATGTCGATGTCACCGCCTCGCGGCTCAATGGCCGCCGCGCCATCGCCGCGGAAATCCAGACGCGGATCGAGGCCGCGATGCGCGCCGGCCATCTGCCGTCGCAGGATACCGCGCTGGCCG
The DNA here is from genome assembly GCA_040392305.1 of Bradyrhizobium sp. Classification (GTDB taxonomy): domain Bacteria; phylum Pseudomonadota; class Alphaproteobacteria; order Rhizobiales; family Xanthobacteraceae; genus PRO6. The sequence continues at coordinate 3,336 of JBEBWH010000118.1, forward strand.
CCACCGCCGTCATCGGCGCGCTGCATGAGGCGCTGGTCGGTCCGCTTGCGCCCGACGATCTCGACGATCCGGTCAAGCTGCGCGACACCGTGCAGACGGTCACGCTGCTGGCGCTGCGTGCGGTCGGCGTGCTCGATGCCCGCGCGCGCGGTCTCGTCGTGCAGGCGGGCATGCCGATCAGAACGGGCGAGCCGACGGCGATCATGTCGGCCGGCTAGAGCGGCGCCGGTCCGCTGGTCGCAGGCCGCGGCGTCGCCGCTCCGGCTCGCGTCCCTCGCAGTCAGCAATGCCGCGCGCCGCCTGCGTGCCCCCGCGACAGAAAAAAGCCGGAGCATTCGTGCTCCGGCCTCAAAGATCCGGCGCTGCCGGATGATCGCTGCGGCGTGCTTACTTCTTGCTGCCGTCGGCCTTGAACTGCGCCAGATAGGCCCACAGGTTGTCGACCTCGCTGTCCTTCTTGATGCCGGCGAACACCATCTTGGTCTTCGGAATCTTGGCCTTGGGATCGCGGATGTATTCCTTGAAGGTCGCCTCGTCCCAGGTCAGGCCTGAGTCCTTGTTGGCGGGGGAGTAGGAATAGCCCTCGACGCTGCCGGCCTTGCGGCCGTCGAGGCCGTTGAGCTCCGGGCCGACCTTGTTCTTGGCGCCGGGTCCGACGGCGTGGCAGGCGAGGCATTTCTTGAACGAGGTTTCGCCCGCCGCCAGATCCTGCGCCTGCGCGGCGCCGATGGCGAGGAGCGAAACGAGAGCCGTGGTAACAACAAGCTTCATGGCGTGAAATCCTGAGACAGCGAGAATAAAACCAGCCAATGGATGACTGGCGGCGCCGCGGCCGCCCGTGAAAAGCAAGTTCATTTTCACGGAAGGCGCGACTAAGGTGATGCCATGTTAGAGTTGTTCCAGACAAGCCCGCAAAACGGCATAAGCGCTTTCGCCAGTTCCGGCCGAACGCATCGTTGCGGTCGGATCTGCAGGGGGGAAGCGTAATGTCGATCAAGATGCCGGCGCCCGACGTCGCGGTCCTGAGCCGGCGCGACGAGATCATCGCCGCGCTGCAGGCTATCGTGCCCGGAGAGGGCGTGATCTCCAGCGCCGCCGAGATGAAGCCGTATGAGTCCGACGGCCTCAATGCCTACCGCCAGCCGCCGATGGTCGTGGTGTTGCCCGATACCACCGAGCAGGTCTCCAAGGTGCTGCGCTATTGCCACGACAACGGCATCAAGGTGGTGCCGCGCGGCTCGGGCACCTCGCTCTCCGGCGGCGCGCTGCCGCTGGCGGATGCGGTGCTGCTCGGCATGGGCAAGTTCAAGCGCATCCGAGAGATTGATTTCGACAACCGCGTCGTCGTCACCGAGCCCGGCGTCACCAATCTGGCGATCAGCCAGGCGGTCGAGCATGCCGGCTTCTATTATGCGCCGGACCCCTCGTCGCAGATCGCCTGTTCGATCGGCGGCAATATCGCGGAGAATTCCGGCGGCGTGCACTGCCTCAAATACGGCATGACCACCAACAACGTGCTCGGCTGCGAGATCGTGCTGATCACCGGCGAGGTGCTGCGCATCGGCGGCAAGGCGCCGGAATGCTCGGGTTACGACCTGATGGGCGTCATCACCGGCTCGGAGGGGCTGCTCGGCGTCGTCACCGAAATCACCGTGCGCATCCTGCAGAAGCCGGAGACGGCGCGCGCGGTGATGGCCGGCTTCCCCAGCGTCGAGGCGGCCGGCGAATGCGTCGCGCGCATCATCGCCGCCGGCATCATCCCGGCCGGCATGGAGATGATGGACAAGCCGGCGACCGCGGCGGCGGAAGCCTTCGTCAATGCCGGCTACCCGCTCGACGTCGAGGCGCTCCTGATCGTCGAACTCGACGGTCCCAAGGTCGAGGTCGATGAGCTGATCCTGCGGGTCGACGCCATCGCCCGCGAGTGCGGCCAGACCACCTGCCGTATCTCCAACTCCGAACAGGAGCGGCTGTTGTTCTGGGCCGGCCGCAAGGCCGCGTTCCCGGCGGTCGGGCGCATTTCGCCGGACTATATCTGCATGGACGGCACCATCCCGCGCGGCCGGCTGGCGGAGGCGCTGACCCGCATCCGCGAATTGTCGGAGAAATACGGCCTGCGCTGCGCCAACGTCTTCCACGCCGGCGACGGCAATCTGCATCCGCTGATCCTGTTCGACGCCAATGAGCCCGGCGAGATGGAGCGCGCCGAAGCGTTCGGCGCCGACATCCTGCGCGCCTGCGTCGAGCTTGGCGGCGTCTTGACCGGCGAGCACGGCGTCGGCGTCGAGAAGCGCGATCTGATGCCGGAGATGTTCAGCGACATCGATCTCGCCCAGCAGCAGCGGCTCAAATGCGCCTTCGATGCCGGCGGGCTGCTCAATCCCGGCAAGGTGTTTCCGGTGCTGCACCGCTGCGCCGAACTCGGCCGCGTCCATGTGCATCGCGGCCAGCTCGCTTTTCCCGACATTCCCAGGTTCTGAACGGTCATCATCGTGGATATTCTCAAGGTCTCAGACGCGGCCGATGTCGAGCAGGCGGTGCGCGCCGCGCTCGCCGACGAACAGCCGCTGGAAATCATCGGCCACGGCAGCAAGCGCGGCATCGGCCATGCCGTTTCCAGCAATGCGGTGCTCGATCTCTCGCCGCTCAACGCCGTGGTCGGCTACGAGCCGGGCGAACTCATCATCACCGTGCAGGCCGGCGCGCCGCTGTCGGATGTGCAGGCGCTGATCGACGGCAAGAACCAGGAGTTCGCCTTCGAGCCGATGGACACCGCAATGCTGCTCGGCACGCCGCCGGGGCGCGGCACGATCGGCGGCATGATCGCGGCCGGGCTCGCCGGGCCGCGCCGCGTCAAGGCGGGCGGGGCGCGCGACCATCTGCTCGGCGCGCTCGCGGTGTCGGGCTTCGGCGACACCTTCAAGACCGGCGGCAAGGTGGTGAAGAACGTCACCGGCTACGATCTGTGCAAGCTGCTGACGGGATCGTGGGGCACGCTCGCGGTCATGATCGAGGCGACGCTGAAGGTGCTGCCGAAGGCGGAGGACGAGATCACGCTGGCGCTCGGCGGCCTCGACGACGAGGTGGCGGGGCGGGCGATGACGGCGGCGCTCGGTTCGCCTTTCGATGTGTCGGGCGCGGCGCATGTGCCGAAAGCGGCGCTGGGCGAGCCGTTCGCCGGCATCGGCCATGACGACGCCGTGACGCTGTTGCGGCTCGAGGGCATCTCCGCGTCTGTCGCCCATCGCGCCGGCACGCTGGAGGCGCTGCTGACGCCGTTCGGCCGCGCCACGCGGCTCGACGCCGACGCCTCGCGCCCGGTGTGGGCGGCGGTGCGCGACGTGCCTCCGTTCGCGGCCGACGGCGCGCATGGCGCGCGGCCGGTGTGGCGCGTGGTCTGCCCGCCGGCCGCGGGCGGGGCGTGCGGGGCGCGGCTCGCGCACGAACTCGACGCGCTCGTCGTCTATGACTGGGGCGGCGGGCTGATCTGGGCGGCGCCGCCGCCCTCCGGCGACGATGCCGCGACCGCATCGCGGCTGCGCGCGCTCGTCGCCGCCGCCGGCGGGCATGCGATGCTGCTGCGTGCGCCGGAGGCGATGCGCGCCGCCGTCGATGTATTCCATCCGCAGGCCGAAGGCGTCGCCGCGCTGAGCGGCCGCATCAAGGCCTCGTTCGATCCCAAACACCTGCTCAATCGCGGCCGTATGGCGCGGGAAGGCGCGTCATGAAGACTGAATTCACCCCGCAGCAGCTCGCCGATCCCGATATCGCCGAGGCCGACAAGATCCTGCGCGCCTGCGTGCATTGCGGCTTCTGCACCGCGACCTGCCCGACTTACGTGCTGCTCGGCGACGAACTCGACAGCCCGCGCGGCCGCATCTACCTGATGAAGGAGATGCTGGAGAAGGACCAGAAGCCGACGCCGGAAGTGGTCAAGCATATCGATCGCTGCCTCTCCTGCCTCGCCTGCATGACGACCTGTCCTTCCGGGGTGCACTACATGCATCTGGTCGATCAGGCCCGCGCCCGCATCGACCGCGACTATCAGCGGCCATGGACGGAGAGGAGGCTGCGCGACGTGTTGGCCTTCGTGCTGCCGCGTCCGGCGCTGTTTCGCTGGGCGATGCGGTTTGCGCGCCTGGCGCGGCCGTTCGCGGGCCTGCTGCCGACCTCGCTCGATCCGACCGCGACGACATTGTCGAACCGCCTCAAGGCGATGCTGGCGCTGGCGCCGAGCAGCCTGCCGCCGCAGGGCGCCGCGGGCGGCACCGTGTTTGGCGCGCAGGGCGAGACGCGCGGCCGCGTCGCGCTGCTGCAAGGCTGCGCCCAGAGCGTGCTCGATCCCGGCATCAACGCCGCCGCCACCCAGCTTCTGAACCGGCACGGCATCGAGGTGGTGCTGGTCAAGGACGAGCAGTGCTGCGGCGCGCTGACCCATCACATGGGCCGCGAGCACGACGCGCTGGCGCGGGCCCGCGCCAATATCGATGCGTGGCTTGCGGAGGCCGATCGCGGCGGGCTCGACGCCATCGTCATCACCACGTCAGGCTGCGGCTCGGTGATCAAGGACTACGGCTACATGCTGCGCGAAGACCCGGCCTATGCGGCCAAGGCGGCGCGCGTCTCGGCGCTGGCCAAGGACGTCACCGAGTATCTTGTCGGGCTCGATCTGCGTCTGCCGTCGGAACGAAGCGGCCTCGTCGTCGCTTATCACTCCGCATGCTCGCTGCAACATGGACAGAAAATAACGCAGGCTCCGAAAGAATTGCTTTCCAAGTGCGGATTCGTGGTGAAAGATATCCCGGAGAGTCATTTGTGCTGTGGCTCGGCGGGGACGTACAATATCATGCAGCCCGCTATTGCAGGCCGGTTGCGCGATCGCAAGGTCGCTAACATCGAATCAGTGAAGCCGGATATGATCGCAGCCGGAAACATTGGATGTCTGGTGCAGATCGCCGGCGGGACTGGCATCCCTGTCGTCCACACAATTGAACTCCTCGATTGGGCGACCGGCGGCCCACGCCCACAATTGAGTTGATCGTTTTTGGTGCCCCCCGCGTTGTGAACATTAGCGGCAACTGGAGGACGATGATGGCTAAGGCTGCGAAGAGCAAAAAGCGCAAGGCAACAAAAAAGACGGCGGCGAAGAAGTCCGCCAAGAAGACGGTGAAGACCGCCGCCAAGAAGGTGGCGAAGAAGACGGCCAAGAAGAAGGTCGCCAAGAAGACGGCGAAAAAGGCCAAGAAGGCCGTGAAGACCTCCGCCCGCAAGGCGGCGAAGAAGTCAGCCAAGAAGGCGGCTCCGAAGAAAGCCAAGAAGGCCGCCAAGAAGAGCGTGAAGAAGGTGGCCAAGAAGTCCGCCAAGAAGGCCGTGAAGAAGACGGCCAAAAAGGCGGGCAAGAAGGCGGCGCCGAAGGCCGCTCGCAAGAAGGCCGCCAAGCGGACCACCGCGCGCCGCACCCCGGCGCCGGCGCCCGTGCCCGCGTTCGAGGCTCCGCCTTCGGACGACGCCGCGGCCTTCAGCGCCGAATTCCGCTCCGGCATCACCGATACCTGAGCGCACCGACGTCACGAGTGACGCAATGCCCGGGCTGGTCCCGGGCATTCGCTTGTGCGGAGTCCGCCGCCGGTT
>JBEBWH010000119.1:0-8925 GCA_040392305.1 Bradyrhizobium sp.
TCAAGCTGCCGTCGGGGCCGGTCTACTCCGCCGCCGGCATGAACACCTTCCCGCCCGCCAACGCGCTCTATCGCAGCCAGACCTACGACAACTATCCGGCGGCACGCGCGATCCTCGCCTGCGTCTACGAGGGGCTGCTGGTGCCGATCGATGTGGCGCTGCGGATCGAGTCGCGCTACTTCGCAAAAATCCTCCGCAGCAAGGAGGCGGCGGCGATGATCCGCAGCCTGTTCGTGTCGATGCAGGATTTGAACAAGGGCGCGCGGCGACCGCAAAACGTGCCGCCGGCCAAGGTGAAGAAACTCGCGGTGATCGGCGCCGGCTTCATGGGCGCCAGCGTCGGCTACGTCTCGGCGCAGGCCGGCATCGATGTGGTGCTGATCGACCGCGACCAGGAAAGCGCCGACAAGGGCAAGGCGCACGCCAAGTCGGTGATCGACGGCCTCGTCGCCAAGGGCCGCGCCACCGAAGCCGAGCGCGATGCGCTCTTGGCGCGCATCACAGCCACGCCGGACTACAACGCCATCAAGGACTGCGATCTCGTGATCGAGGCGGTGTTCGAGGATCGTAAAGTGAAGGCCGACACCTATGCCAAGGCGCAGCCGCTGTTGAAGGAGGGCGCGATCTTCGCCTCCAACACCTCGACGCTGCCGATCAATTCGCTGGCCGAGGAATTTTCCGATCAGGCGAAGTTCATCGGCATTCATTTCTTCTCGCCGGTCGAGAAGATGATGCTGGTGGAAGTCATTGTCGGCAAGAACACTGGCGACGTGGCGCTTGCCACCGCGCTCGACTACGTACGCCAGATCAGGAAGACGCCGATCGTCGTCAACGACTCGCGCGGCTTCTACGCCAACCGCTGCGTGCTCCGGTTCACCGCCGAGGGGCTCGAAATGCTGATGGAGGGCGTGCCGCCGGCGATGATCGAGAACACCGCGCGGATGGCCGGCATGCCCGTCGGGCCGCTGTCGCTCTCCGACGAAGTGGCGCTCGATCTGGTGCTCAGGATCATGAAGGCGACCGAGGCCGATCTCGGCGCCAACGCCATCGATCAGCAGCAGAAGAAGCTGCTGGTGGAGATGGTCGAGAAGCAGGGCCGGTTCGGCCGCAAGAACGGCAAGGGCTTCTACGACTACCCCGAGAAGAGCAAGGGCCAGAAGAGCCTGTGGAGCGAGCTTGCCGCATTGCAGCCGAAGCATCTCGATCCCGACACGCTCGACGTCGAGGAACTGAAGCAGCGCTTCCTGGTTGTGCAGGCGGTGGAAGCCGCGCGCACCGTCGAGGACGGCGTGGTGGTCGATCCGCGCGAGGCCGATGTCGGCTCGATCCTCGGTTTCGGCTTCGCGCCGTTCACCGGCGGCACGCTGTCCTATATCGACTTCATGGGCACGAAGAACTTCGTCGCGCTGTGCCGCAAGCTGGAGGCGAAATACGGCTCGCGCTTCACCCCGCCGAAGCTCTTGATCGAGATGGCGGAGAAGAACGAGACGTTCTACGGCCGCTTTGCGCCGAAGCAGGCGGCAGCCTAAGACAGCGGCGACTGCCTCATTGTCCCGGACGCGGCGCATTACGCAGTAGTGCGCCGCAGAGCCGGGACCATCGTGAACGCTGTGGCGGGGACGATCCCGGATCAGCGCAGCGGCATTTCATGCCGCGACGCGTCCGGGAGACCCGACGCAACCGCTCCTGCTATTTCGCCAGATATCCACGCATGGTCTCGACTAGCCCGTCGCGCATGTCGTCGCGCTGCATGGCATAGGCGATGTTGGCGCGCAGGAATCCGGCCTTCGAGCCGCAGTCGTGGCGCTCGCCCTCGAACTGCAATCCGTAGAACGGCTGCGTTTCGGCAAGTTTTTTCATGCCGTCAGTGAGCTGAATTTCGCCGCCCGCGCCGCGCTCCTGCGTCTCGAGAATCTTGAAGATTTCCGGTTGCAGGATATAGCGCCCGGTGATCGACAGGTTGGAAGGCGCCTGCTCGCGCGGCGGCTTCTCGACCATGCCGTCGATCGCGAACACGTTGCCGTGGCGCGCGCCGACGCCGACCACCCCATACTGGTGCACGCGCTCCATCGGCACTTCTTCCACCGCGACGATATTAGCCTTGCTGTCGAGCGCACTCGCCGCCGCGATCATCTGCTTGAGGCAGCCGGGCGTATTGAGCACCAGTTCGTCGGGCAACAGCACGGCGAAGGGCTCATCGCCGACGATATCGCGCGCGCACCACACCGCGTGGCCGAGGCCAAACGGCGCCTGCTGGCGGGTGAAGCTCATGGCACCAGCCGCCGGCTGGTCGCGTGCGAGCAACTCCTCTTCGGCTTTTTTGCCGCGTTCGCGCAGCGTCACGTCAAGCTCGAACTGACGATCGAAGTGATCCTCGATCATCCCCTTGTTGCGCCCCGTCACGAACACGAAATGCTCGATGCCGGCCTCGCGCGCCTCTTCGACGACGTACTGGATCAGCGGGCGGTCGACGATGGTCAGCATCTCCTTCGGCATCGCCTTGGTGGCGGGCAGCACGCGGGTGCCGAGACCAGCGACGGGAAACACGGCTTTACGGATTTTCATGAGCACGCAATCTCGGATGGAAGTGGAACGGTGGCGCGGCGCGCCGGATGGGGTTCTCTTGCAGCGCGGAACATGGGCGGTTGTATGATGTCGCCCCGAACCCCGCTATTGTGCCGCGCCTGCGGCCATTCGTCATCATTCCGGCGCGAAAATTTGCCGCGTTGTTAAGCTCACGGCAACCATATCCGGGCCTCCTTAGCGAGGTGAATTTGGCACTCGGGCGCTGCTGCCTTGCGGCGAAACCCGTGAACGGATGTCCGATTCAGTGCGCCACGAGGGATTTATCGTTTCTGGTGCTCCTTGTTTCTCGCATTTACGGAAGCACCGCCGCAGCGGGACGCAAATGTGAGAATTGGACCGGGAGGCCCAGGGCAGAGTAAAAAGGAAGGGGAGCCGATGGCGTCGCCGAAAGCCATGATCGCACCGCACGCGGGCCAGGACAGGACCACCACCGGCGGCCTCGCTGTGGCGCTCGCCGCAGCACTGGCGCTGACGGTGCCGTCCGGGGCGCATGCGCAAAGCGCCAGCGGCCGCGGCCCGGTCACGCTTCAGAGCTTTTTCGACAATCTCGCCACCGGCTCCATCGCGCCGCAATCGACGGCTCCCCAGCCCGCGTCGTTGCCGTCGCCGAACGCCAAGCCCTGGACCGGCGAGGACGGCGCCTCAGGCCATCCCACGATGACCGCCGCCGCCATCCGTCAGGCCGCCGCCAATTTCCCACACTGCGTCGCCAACATGTGGCCCGACGCCGCGCGCCGTCACATTTCGCGCGAAAGCTTCGCCCGCTTCACCGCAAACCTCGCCCCCGACCTGCGCATCATGGACCTGATGGATTCGCAGCCCGAGTTCACCAAGGCGGTGTGGGATTATCTCGACATTCTCGTCAACGACACGCGGATCGCTCGCGGTCGCGAGTTTCTCGCGCGCTACCAGCGCGAGTTCGATGCCGTCGAGCGGGCTTATGGCGTGGATCGCTATATCATCGCCTCGATCTGGGGCATCGAATCGAACTACTCGACGCTCGGCGGCGACCGCAGCGTGCTGAACTCCACTGCGACACTGGCCTGCATCGGCCGCCGACAGAAATACTTCAAGGATGAGTTTCTGGCCGCGCTGGAAATCCTTCATCGCGGGGATCTGCGCCCCGAACAGTTGCGCGGCTCATGGGCGGGCGCTTTCGGCGGGACGCAGTTCATGCCGACCTCGTTCAAGCGCTACGCGGTCGATTTCGACGGCGACGGCCGCCGCGACGTGGTGGACAATCCCGCCGACCTGATCGCCTCCACCGCCAACAACCTGAAAAAGGACGGCTGGCAAAGCGGCCAGACCTGGGGCTACGAGGTCGAGGTGCCGCGCGGCTTCAACTACATGATGGCCGACCGCGCCAAGGTGATGACGCTCGCGCAATGGGAAAACCTCGGCCTGCGCCGCGCCGGCGGCAAGGCATTTCCGCGCCCGCACGACAAAGCCTATCTGCTCGCCCCCGCCGGCGGCCAGGGTCCCGGCTTTCTCATGCTGCAGAACTTCCGCGTCATCATGAAGTACAATCCGGCTGAAGCCTATGCTCTGGCGATCGGCCACTTCGCCGACCGGCTGCGCGGTGGCGAACCGTTCGTGCAGGCGTGGCCTCGGCAGGAGCGCGTGCTGTCGCGCGCCGAGCGGCTTGAGATGCAGCAACTGCTGGCCCGCGAAGGGTTCTACCGCGGCGCGCCTGACGGCCAGTTCGGCAGCGAAACCCGTAAAGCGCTGCGCGGCTTCCAGGCGGCTACGGGCCTGCCGGCCGACGGCTTCGCCACGGCAGCGTTGCTGGACCGGCTGCGGCGGCGCTGACTCCTTCAAGTTGACATTTTCGCGGCGCACTTGACGGGGTGCGGCCGGCCCGGCTTATGGGCGTGGCGAATATCCCGAAGGCGCAGTGGAATGGTGGAACGAAACCTGTGGCGACGCAGAAGGGGCGGCAGCAGCCGCCGACTGACGCTCGCTTTGGTTATCGCCGCGATGCTGGCCCTGATCGCCGCGCCCGCCGCCGCGCAGTATCTGTTCGGCGGCCCACCGCAACGCGGGGGCGGCGGCTTCTTCGGCAACGGCTTTCCGTTTTTCGAACCGTTTCAGCGCCGGCCGCCGCCACGGCAACCGCAACCCGAGCAGCCTCGCGTGGATTATTCCCGCGCGCCCGCGCCGGAACAGCGCGAGGGCGCGGCAGCCCGCAATGTGCTCGTGCTGGGCGATTCGATGGCCGACTGGCTCGCCTACGGTCTTGAACAGGCTTTCGCAGAAACGCCGGAGCTTGGCGTTATCCGCGAGGTCAAGCCGCTCTCCGGTCTAATCCGCTATCAGGCCAAGGGCGAGCCGTCGGACTGGGCCGCCGCCGCCAAGGATATTCTCGCCAAGCATTCTCCGGATGTGATCGTCGTCATGCTGGGGTTGAGCGATCGCCGGTCGATCAACGAGACCGCCGCGGAAAAGGCCACCGACGACGCCGACGGCAGCGACGCAACGGCGAGCGACGAGGACGCCGATCAGCCGCAGATCATGGCCCCGGAAAAACCGGCGCGCGCCGCCGGCGGCCCCGCCAAATTCCGCGACGAACGCTGGATCGAGCTCTACAGCAAGAAGATCGACGCCATGATCGCGGTGCTGAAGAGCAAGGGCGTGCCGGTGGTGTGGGTCAGTCTGCCGGCGATCCTCGGGACCCGCTCGACGTCCGAAATGCTGTTCCTCGATTCGCTGTATCGGGAAGCCGCGGCGCGCGCGAATATCACCTATGTCGACGTCTGGGACGGCTTCGTCGACGAGGCCGGACGGTTCACCCGGACCGGACCGGATTTCGAGGGGCAGACCCGCCGTCTCCGAACGCCCGACGGGGTGTTCTTCACCGCTCCGGGTGCGCGCAAACTGGCGCACTATGCCGAACGCGAAATTCAGCGCCTGCTGGCGATGCATTCCTCGCCCGTGACGCTGCCGGCGGAATCCGGACCTTCCGATGCTTCGCCCTCGCCTTCCGAAGGACCGTCCGCCCGGCCACTGGTGGGACCGGTGGTGCCGCTGGTGGCCGCCTCCATCAGTCCCGACCAGTTGCTTGGCGGCGCCGGCTCGCGTCCCGTTTCGGTCGATGCGCTGGCCGCACGGACGCTGACCAAGGGCGAAGCCCTGACGCCGCCGCAGGGGCGCGCCGACGACTACGCCTGGCCACGGCGCGATGTGCTGGTTGAACCGGCGCGCGGCGAAGCGCCGGTCGTCGCGACCGCCCCGGCCACGGCACCCGCGACACGACCCCGGCATCCCTCGCCGCAGGTCGAACAGCAGAAGGCCCGGCGCGGCGGCGAGGCCCATGCACAGCCGCGGCCGCAGCGCCCGGTCCAGGTGCAGCGCCAGATGCCGCCACCCTTCTTCGGCAGTCCGACCAACTGGCTCTCGGATCTGTTCCGGCGCTGATACGCGGCACGAAAAAGCCCCGGCGCAAGGGCCGGGGCTTTAGCTGTGAGAACGAGCGCTCAGCCCGGCAGCTTGGTCGAGCCCATCAGATACTGGTCGATCGACCGGGCGCAGACCCGGCCCTCGCGAATGGCCCAGACCACGAGCGACTGCCCGCGCCGCATATCGCCGGCCGTAAACACCTTCTCGACCGAGGTTTTGCAGTCCGACGTTGCGGCGCGAACGTTGCCGCGGGGGTCGAGCGCCACGCCGAGCTGCTGCAGAAGTCCCTCATGCAGCGGATGCACAAATCCCATCGCAAGCAGAACGAGATCAGCCTTCAATTCGAACTCCGACCCCGGAACGGGATTGAACGCATGATCGACCCGCACGCAGCGCAGGCCCGTGACGTGGCCATCCCTGCCAAGGAACTCCTGCGTCAGCACAGCGAACTCGCGATCCGCGCCCTCCTGATGGCTGGATGAGGTGCGCAGCCTGAGCGGCCACAACGGCCACGTCATCAGCTTGTTCTCCCGCTCCGGCGGCTCCGGCATGATCTCAAGCTGCGTCACCGAGCGCGCGCCCTGACGGTTCGATGTGCCGATACAGTCCGAGCCCGTGTCGCCGCCGCCGATCACCACCACATCCCTGCCCGTCGCCAGAATCTCGCGCACATCGCCGAGCGGTTCATTGCCGACCCGACGATTTTGCTGCGGCAGAAAGTCCATCGCGAAATGGATGCCGTCGAGATCGCGGCCGGCAATCGGCAGATCGCGCGGCGCTTCCGAGCCGCCGGTCAGCGCCACCGCATCGAACTCTTTCATCAGTTCGGCGGGGCCGATCGCACCCTTGCCTGCTCCGCCGACTTCCGCATTGTAATGGAAGGTCACGCCCTCGGCGCGCATCTGGACGACGCGGCGGTCGATGACGCTCTTCTCCATCTTGAAGTCGGGAATGCCGTAACGCAGCAGGCCGCCCGCTTTGGCGTGACGCTCATAGACATGAACGTCGTGCCCGGCGCGCGCGAGCTGCTGGGCGCAGGCAAGTCCCGCCGGGCCGGACCCGACAATGGCAACGCGCTTGCCCGTCTTGTGCGATGGCGGCTCCGGCTGCAGCCAGCCGTTCTCCCACGCCCGATCGACGATGGCGCATTCGATCGTCTTGATCGTCACCGGCGCGTCGATGATGTTGAGCGTGCAGGACGCCTCGCACGGAGCGGGGCAGATGCGTCCCGTGAAGTCGGGGAAGTTGTTGGTCGAGTGCAGATTGCGCGACGCCTCCAGCCAGTCGCCGTGATAGACGAGGTCGTTGAAGTCGGGAATCTGGTTGTTGACCGGACACCCCGGCGTGCCGGGCTCCAGCGAGCCGGTGCCGTGGCAATAAGGCACGCCGCAACTCATGCAGCGCGCCGCCTGATCGCGCGTCTCCTTCTCGCTCAGCGGGATGACAAATTCGCGATAGTGATGAAGGCGCTCGGCAACCGGCGAATAGGCGCGGTCATGGCGGTCGATTTCAAGAAATCCGGTGATCTTACCCATGGCGTCACGCCCCGATCGCGATCTGCGGCTCATGCATCTCGGCCGCCTTCAACTGCTCCAACGCCCGGCGGTACTCCACCGGCATGACCTTGCGGAATTTCGGCAGCCACGCCCCCCAGTCCTTGAGGATGGCCGCCGCGCGCGCCGACCCGGTCAGACGCGCGTGTCGCGAGATCAGCACATGCAGTCGCTCGATATCGCTGCCGAGCATATCGGCGAAGACATCGACGCGGCCATGAAACTCAAGGTCGCCGCTTTGGTGATAGATGTCCTCGTTGATCATCTCTTCCGAGACGACCGGCTCAAGCTCCACCTGCGCGAGATTGCACAGCCGCGGAAAGTCACCGTCCTCGTCGAGCACATAGGCGACGCCGCCCGACATGCCGGCCGCGAAGTTGCGCCCGGTCTTGCCGAGCACGACGACGATGCCGCCGGTCATGTATTCGCAGCAATGATCGCCGGCGCCCTCGACCACCGCGATGGCGCCCGAGTTGCGCACGGCGAAGCGTTCGCCCGCGACGCCGCGGAAGTAGCACTCGCCGTCAATGGCGCCATACAGCACGGTGTTGCCGACGATGATCGATTCTTCCGGAACGATGCCGCTCTCCCGCGGCGGCCGCACGATGATGCGCCCACCCGACAGGCCCTTGCCGACATAGTCGTTGGCCTCACCCTCGAGATCGAGCGTGACGCCACGCGCGAGCCATGCGCCGAACGACTGGCCGGCGGTGCCCTTCAATCGCACCGTGATGGTGTCGTCGGGCAGCCCCTCGTGACCGTAACGCTTGGCCACCGCCCCGGACAGCATCGCGCCGACGCTGCGATCGGTATTGCCGATGGCAGCCTCGATCACCACCTTCGCTCCGCGATCGAGCGCCGCCTGCGCTTCCCTGATCAACTTGCGGTCGAGCACCTTCTCGAGGTGGTGGTTCTGCGCTTCCGAATGATAGTCGGTCACGCCCGGCGCGCTCGGCTGCCTGAAGAACAGCTTCGAAAAGTCGAGACCGCGGGTCTTCCAGTGCGCCAGCAGCGCGCGCTGGTCGAGCATCTGGGTCTGCCCCACCATTTCATCGACGCTGCGATAGCCAAGCTCGGCCATCAACTCGCGCACTTCCTCGGCGACGAAGAAGAAGTAGTTGATGACGTGCTCGGGCTGCCCGACGAAGCGCTTGCGCAGCACCGGGTCCTGCGTCGCAACGCCCACCGGGCAGGTGTTGAGATGACACTTGCGCATCATGATGCAGCCTGCGGCGATCAGCGGCGCGGTTGCAAAGCCGAACTCGTCGGCGCCGAGCAGCGCGCCGATCACCACGTCGCGGCCGGTCCGGAGACCGCCGTCCACCTGCACCGCGATACGCGAGCGCAGCCGCTCGCGCACCAGCGTCTGGTGCGTTTCGGCCAGCCCGAT
>JBEBWH010000120.1:0-8905 GCA_040392305.1 Bradyrhizobium sp.
CCTGTCGCGGATCGTCTCCGAGATCGGAACGCTGAAGCAGAACGCGGTGAGGCTGCGTGAACGCGGCGCGGCACTGGAAGGCGCGAACGATCCGGAACAGACCGCCCGACACAACCGCGTCCTGCAGCGTGTCAGCCGCATCCTGACGCCGATCACCAGCACGGTCGACGGCAAGTGGACGCAGGATACGTACGGGCTCTCGGCGCTGACCACGCCGCTGCCCGGTCTGTTCGAAATCCCGAAGATGGCGGCGAACGGCAAGGACAGCACCGCCTTCAAGCTGCAGTGGACGGAAACGGTCCGCCAGCGCAACCGCATCGCCGACGGCCTCATCGAGACCAACGAGATGCTCGCCGATTATCTCGGCTCATTCTGAGAAGAAACAGCGACGTGCAAAGCGATACGGGTATGTCGAAACAGCTGCAGCAGGAACACGCGACGGATGCAGCCCCGGAGGTCTCATCGGGGCAGACCGTCGGCCACGCGATCGTCGAAGCGTTGATCGCGCGTGGAACGGACACGATGTTCGGCCTGCCCGGCATCCAGCTGGACCCGCTGTTTTCTGCGCTCTACGACTGTCGCAATCGCATCCGCGTGATCGACAGCCGCCACGAACAGGGCGCGGCCTATATGGCGTTCGGCTACGCCGAGGCCTCTTCGCGTCCCGGCGTGTTTGCGGTTGTGCCCGGGCCGGGACTGCTCAACGCCGGGGCCGCGCTCGCCACAGCCTATGCCTGCGGCTCTCCGGTGCTGGGCATGATCGGCCATATGGGGCTCAGCCGGATCGGCACCAATGTCGGCGACCTGCACGATCTCCCCGACCAGACCGGCATCGTCACCCGCCTCGTCCGCCACCACCGCCTCGTCGAGGACCCGGCGGAGGCAGGGCTTGCCGTTGATGACCTTCTGGACGCCGTCGAGGTGGTGGGCAGCGGGCCGGCGGCGATCGAGCTTCCCGCTGATCTTCTTGCGGCTCCGATGGCATTTCCGGCCGCACGGCCCGTGCGCCGGTCGCATCAGGGCGCCGTCGTTCCTCTCGAAACGATCGCGCGTCTTCTCGCCAACGCGAAGTCGCCGCTGATCTTTGCCGGCCGCGGCGCGGTTCACGCCTCCGAGGAAATGCGCGCGCTTTCGGGCGCGCTCGGCGGGGTGCCGGTGGTGACGCAGGGCCGCGGCAAGGGGATCGTGCCCGATACCGATCCGCTTTCAATGCCGATCCACTCCGCAGCCGCGCTCTGGAACGATGCCGATGTCGTGCTCGCCGTAGGCACGCGGATGCGGCACGTGCTTCAGGCATGGCCACGCCCGGAAGGTCAGGTGCTGATCGTCATCGACCATGACAGCAGCTCCGCGCCCGCCGTGCCGATGGCAGACCACTTCGTTGCCGGCGATGCGAAGACGGTTCTGGCAGCGCTTGCACGGAAGGTGCAGGCGGGTCAGGGCAGCGATCTTCGCGAACCGTGGCGCCGCCGCGCGGAGGCTGCCAGACGCCACACGTTCGCGGCCCTCGATGACGTGCTCGCCCCCCAGATGGGCTGGGTGCGCGCGATCCGGTCCCGCCTGCCCGACAACGGGCTGATCGTCACCGACTACACGCAGATTGCCTATGTCGCGAACATCGCCCTGCCGATGGAGCGGCCGGGAAACATCATCACGCCGGGCTATCAGGGAACGCTGGGCTTCTCCTTCCCCACGGCGCTCGGCGTGAAGGTCGCGCATCCCGACCGTCCGGTGATCGCCATTGCGGGCGACGGCGGCTTCATGTTCACGGCCAACGAGCTCGCCACGGCCGTGAAGTACCGGATCGGCGTCGTCACGCTGCTGTTCAACGATTCCCGCTATTCCAACGTCCAGCGTATGCAGATCCATAGCCATGGCGGCCGTGTGATCGCATCAGATCTGGTCAATCCCGATTTTCATGCCTTCGTCAGAAGCTTCGGCGCGCACGCTCACCGGGTCGACACGCCCGAGGCCCTGTCGAAGCGGCTTGCGGCGGCGCTCGAGGAGGAGCTCCCGACGGTCATCGAAGTGATCATGCCGATGCTGCCTGATCCATGGCCATTCATTTTCCCCGATGGTCCGCGTGACATTCCGCCCGGACATGACGAACGGAGAGATCCATGAGCCTGCTTGAGCTGAAGAATTTCGGCCTCGGCTTCAAGACGCCCGACGGCTTCCGGCAGGTGCTGCACGACGTCGACGTCACCGTCAATGAAGGCGAGATGATCGGGCTCGTCGGCGAGTCCGGCTCCGGCAAGACGGTGACGGCGAAATATGTGCTCGGCATCCTGCCCGAGCGCACCACCCGCGTCGTGTCAGGCTCCGCGCGGCTGATGGGCCATGACCTTCTCACTGCCCAGCCGCGCGAACGGACGCGCCTGAAGCGCCACATCGCCTACGTGCCGCAGGATCCGATGGCGGCGCTCAACCCCGCTTTCACCATCGCCACACAGATGTGCGATGTGATCATCTGGGACCGGTCGGAACAAAGCCTCAGGCGCTATCTGTGGCTGCGCCGGTCGCGCAGGCATGTGCGGGAAGCGCGGGATCTGGCGGCTCAGCTCCTCGAAAAGGTCGCCATCCGCGACGTGAATCGCGTGCTCGACAGCTACCCGGTCCAGCTTTCGGGCGGCATGCGTCAGCGCGTGCTGCTGGCGCTGGCCATGAGCGGAAAGCCACAGCTACTCGTCGCGGACGAGCCCACCACCGCACTCGACGTCACGGTCCAGAAGCGCACTGTCGAGCTCATTCAGGAACTGGTGGAACGCGAAAAGCTCTCCGGTCTCTACATCACCCACGATCTCGGCGTGGCACGCTGGCTGTGCAACCGCAGCTATGTGATGCTGCATGGCCGTGTCGTGGAAACCAACGAGACGCGCGCTCTGCTCGACGACCCGCAGCACGACTATACGCGCCGGCTCGTCGCAGCCATTCCCCGCATGCACGACGATATTCCGGAGCGCGTGATCGACGAGGCCGACAGCCGCAAGCCTGCGCTCAGCGTGATCGATCTCGTCAAGGATTACGGCGAGAAGCGTGTCGTGAAGAACGTCAGCTTTTCCGTCAGCAAGGGCGAGACCTACGCCATCGTCGGCGAGAGCGGCTCCGGAAAATCGACCATAGCGCAGATCCTGTGCGGTCTGCGTCCTCCGACGTCGGGCACCTACAGGGTTAACATTGACGGCCTCCACGATGCCGACATGCGCGACCGCCACCTGTTTTCCGAGAAGATACAGATGGTGTTTCAGGACCCCGGTTCGTCGCTCAACCCGCGCCAGAGCGTCGAGCAGATCATCGCGCTGCCGTTACGGCTGCGCGGCATGAAGGACGCGCGCAAGCGGCGGGAGCGCGTCGGCGAACTGCTCGACAAGGTCGCCCTTCCGCGCATCGTGATGAGCCAGACGCCGCGCAGTCTGAGCGGCGGCCAGAAACAGCGCGTGTCGATCGCCCGCGCGCTGGCGATGGAGCCCTCCATCCTCGTGCTGGACGAGCCGACATCGGCGCTCGACGTGTCGGTTCAGGCGCGCATCCTCGATCTTCTGCGCGATCTGCAGAAGAACGAGAAGCTGACCTACATCCTGATCACCCACGATCTCGGCGTCGTGCGCGCAATCGCCGACCGTGTCGGGGTCATGTACCAGGGCGAATTCGTCGAACAGGGCAAGACTGCGGAGGTGCTCTTCAATCCGCGGAACGCATACACGCGCGAGCTCATCGCGGCGGTGCCCGCGGTGGATTCCGACGAGGAGCTTGCACGCGAGGCGGCCGCGGGACGGACGGCATCCCCGGCAGAATAGACAACAGGGCATCTCCGCAACCGGCCGCCACAGCGGCGGCATGGGTGGGCTTTGCCGACAGAAAGGACGAGACATGAGCTTGCATGAAGAAGCCGGCGCAGCGGGGCGGGAGCCGGATGGTCGCGACCGGATCGGCGTCGAGATCGGCGGGACGTTTACCGACCTTGTCTGGGCCAGCGCGGACGGCATGCTGCGGACGGGCAAGACGCCTTCGACCCCGTCGGTCATCGAGCAGGCCGTTCTGCGGGTCATCGAGGACACAGGCGGGCAGCTGTCCACGGTCGGGCGCATCACCCACGGATCGACCGTCGCCACTAACGCGCTGATCATGCGCAAGGGCGCCCTCGCCGCGCTGCTGACGACGCAGGGGTTCCGGGACGTCGTCACCGTCGGGCGCGGCGACCGCGACCACGATGTCTACAATATGCGCTATGTCCGCCCGCAGCCAGCGATCGAACGCGCCATGGTCGGGGAAGTCCCCGAACGGGTCGCGGCAGACGGTTCGGTGCTCCAGCCGATCGATCTCGATGCAGCCTGGGCGGAGGTCGAGCGCTTCATCGCCATGGGGGTGGAGGGCATCGCCATCTCGCTGCTGCACGCCTACCGCAACCCCGAACATGAGAAGCTGCTCGCCGCGATGATCCGCGAGCGGGCGCCGCATATCGCGGTGTCGGCCAGCCACGAGGTCTCGCCCGAGTTCCGCGAGTACGAGCGCACCGTCACGACCGTCGTCAACGCGTTCGTCGGTCCGGTCGTCGAGAGCTACATCAGGCGGCTGGACGACGGCCTTCACCAGCGCGGCTATGAGGGCGTGCTCCAGATCATGCAGTCGAATGGCGGCGTGATGCCGTCGCAGTCGGCCGGCTCGAACGCCGTGCGCATGCTCCTGTCGGGTCCTGCGGCGGGCGTGCGTGCAGCCGTCTGGTTTGCAGAGCGCAGCGGCATCGCCAACATCATCACGCTGGACATGGGGGGCACCAGCACCGATATCGCGATCGCACCCGGCCTCGTGCCCGCCATGGTGCCGGAACTGAAGGTCGACGGGCTGCCCGTCCGCACCACATCGGTCGACATGCAGACCATCGGCGCCGGTGGCGGCTCGATCGCCGAGATCGACCAGGGCGGCTTTCTCACGGTCGGCCCGGAAAGCGCGGGCGCCCAGCCCGGACCGGCATGCTACGGCCGCGGCGGCATCCGTCCGACCATCACGGACGCGCAGGTGATCGCGGGTCTCCTGCCGCCCAGCCGCTTCTTCGGCGGCAAGATGGCGCTCGACATCGAAGCCTCGCGGAAGGCGCTCGCATCGCTCGACTTTCCCGGCGGTGTCGAAGCGGCGGCCGATGCGATACTGCGCATCGCCAACAGCAACATCGCGGCGGCGGTCCGGCTGGTCTCGACCAGCAAGGGCATCGATCCGCGTGACTATACGCTCGTGGGCTTCGGCGGCGGCGGACCGCTTCATTCGGCGATGGTCGCCGAGGAACTCGGCCTCAAATCCGTGCTGATCCCATGGTCCCCCGGCCTTGCCAGCGCCTTTGGCCTGCTGATCGCGGAGACGATGATCGACGTCGCCGAAAGCGACCTTCAGCCGATCTCCGATGCCACGCTGGATGCGGCGCGTCTGAAGCGCCTGATCGAAAGAAGCGAGGAGATCGCCACGGACAATGGCGTGCCGCACGAGGGTCGTCGCCTCCAGATCGGACTCGACATGCGCTATGCGGGTCAGGCGTTCGAACTGACGGTCTGGTGCGAGCCGGAGGCCGCGAGCGGCGCGCAGCTGCGCGCGCTGTTCGAGGAAGAACACGTCACGCGCTACGGATATGCCCGTGCATCGCTGCCGGTGGAACTCGTCAGCTACCGTATCCGCATCATGCACAATGCCGGCGGCAATGTGCGCACTCCCCTGCCCGCCGGCACGGCGGCCGAGCCGGAGCGGTTTCAGATCACGCTCGCAGGCAAGCATTTCGACGCCATTTCTGTCCCGCGCGACAGCCTTGCCTGCGGCGCGAAACTGGCAGGACCGGCCGTGCTGACGGAACCCTCGTCCACGACGTTCGTGCCGCCGAACTGGGAGGCGGAATGCCTCGCCTCGGGCGATCTCCTGCTCAAGCATCTGGGATGACCGACATGACGACCACACCTTCTTCCGCGCCAGCCGCGCGTGACCCCATCCTGATGACCATCTTGGCCAAGGCGCTGCAATCCGCGTCCGAGGAGATGGCGCTCAACCTGATCCGTTCGGCCTTCTCGGCCGTGGTGCGAGAGGCGCGCGACTGCTCGACCGCCCTGCTTGACGCCAGCGGACGCGTGGTCGCTCAGGCGGAGATGATCCCGATGCAGACGGCCGCGCTCTCGGCCTCGTTTGCAGCCTGCGCCGAACAGCTCGACCTTTCGGGCATCACGCGCAACCACGCCATCCTGATGAACGACCCCTACAGCGGGGGCCAGCATCTCAACGACCTGATCCTGTTCAGCCCGATCTTTTATGAAAACGAGCTGCTCGGCTGGGCGGGAAGCACCGCGCACCATCTCGACATTGGCGGCGGATCGGCCGGCGTCAACACCACCGCGACGGAGCTCATTCAGGAAGGGCTCGTCATTCCGCCGATCCTCTTCGAGGTCGACAAGCACTGGCATGGCGGACTGGTGGAACGGCTGATCTTCGCCAATATCCGCACGCCCGAGATCGGGCGCGGCGACATGGACGCCCAGTTCGCCTCCAACCATGTCGGCATCGAGCGCGTGCGCGGCATCGCCGCCCGCTACGGCGTCGACACGCTGCGCGATGCGATGGAAGAGGTGCTCGACTACAGCGAGCGACGCATGCGCTCGGCAATCGCCGAAATCCCCGACGGCAGCTGGGAGGGCGAAGCCTGGATCGACGGCAATGGCGAAAATCCACCGAGCGACCCGCTGAAGATCGCTGTGCGGGTGACCATACGCGGCGATGAGGCCGAGATGGACTTCACCGGCACGACCGGTCAGCTGCGCATCATGTTCAACTCGCCGGAAGCGAGCTCGATCGCATCGGCGGTCACCGCGCTGCGCAGCGTTCTCAACGACACGACCATCCCGGCCAATGACGGCTGCAACCGGCCGCTGAAGATCGTGCTGCCCAAAGGCTCGATCCTCAACCCGCATCCGGGCGCCCCGGTGCGCGCACGCGGCACAGCCGGCTGCCGGGCGCTCGACGCGGTACACGATGCGATCGCCAAGGTGCTGCCGGATGCGGCGCCCGCGCAGGGTAGCAACACCACCACGGCGCTTTTCCTCTCGCACACGAAGCCGGACGGAAAGATCGCAATCCATCTGGACGTGCTGGGCGGCGGCTGGGGCGCGGCGAAGAATTACGACGCGATCCATGCGACCGACCATGTGCTGTCGTCCTGCCGGCTCACGCCGACGGAATCGATCGAGCAGCTTCATCCGCATGTGCGCATGGAGCGCTTCGGGCTGCTGGAGGATTCTGCCGGCGCAGGCGAGTTCACCGGCGGCATGGGCATCAATCGCCGATACCGCATCCTCACCGACGGTGTGGTGCTGAGCACCTATGCCGACCGGTACGTGCTGCCGCCCCGGGGCCTGGGCGGCGGCACGGACGGGGCGCTGGCGCGCCTGTTCGTTGAACGCGACGGCGAGGTGATCGAGCTCGGCGCGCACAGCACCCTCGCGCTCAGAAAAGGCGATGCCGTCGAGGTTCGCCTGCCGGGCGGCGGGGGCTGGGGAAACCCGCACAAGCGCCGCACGGAGCGCGTCGCCGACGACTACCGCAACGGCCTGATCTCGGAAGCACGGGTTCGCGACGTCTACGGACGCGATCCTTCGACATTGTCCGCCACCAGAGGAAACTAGCAGCATGACCATTTCCGATAAAGACATCCTGCCGGTCGATGCGTTCGACGCCGAAGAGCTGGCGCGCGGCATCGTATCGTGGGTCGAGCTTGAAACCCCGTCCGAGCGCAACGACCTGATCGACCTGCTGCTCGACAAGGTAGAGGCCGATTTCGAGGGGCTGCCGGTCGCGCGTCGACGCATCCCCGGCGCGGAGGGCGGCGGCGGGCAGCTCATCCTGACCTATGCCCCTGAGGGCGTCACCGGCAAGCCGGTCACCTTCATGGGCCATATCGACACGGTCTGGCCGCACGGGACGCTCGCCGATCGCCCGGTGCGCCGCGACGGCGACAAGCTCCACGGTCCCGGCATCTTCGACATGAAGGCGGGCTCCTACCTTGCAACCGAAACGCTGCGCCGCATCGCCTCGCGGGGCCTGGTCCCGCCGCGCCCGGTCGTCGTCTACCTTAATGGTGACGAGGAGACGGGCAGTTATGTGTCGCGTCCGACGATTGAGGCGCTGGCGCAGGAAGCCGCGTTCGTGCTCGTGCCGGAACCATCCTTCGAAGCGCCGGGCACCGTCATCACGGCGCGCAAGGGCGTGTCCCATTTCACGCTGACGGCACACGGTCGCTCCTCCCATGCCGGCGGATCGCTCAGCGAAGGACGCAACGCTATCCGCGAGATCGCCCGCCATACGCTGGAGATCGAGGCACTGACCGAGCTCGAGCCGAACGCGTCGTTCAATGTCGGCACCATCAGCGGCGGGCTGCGCAACAATGTCGTGCCCGATCTGTGCCGGATCGAGGTGGACATGCGCGCCAACGACACGGCCACCGCCGAGCGGATGGTGAAGGCGATGCTGTCGCGAAAGGCCTATGGGCCGGACATTCGCCTCGAAGTGGAGGGCTGCATCAACCGGCCGCCCTTCGAGCGCACGCCCGCTGTCGTCCGCCTGTACGACGCCACATGCGCGCTGGCGGAAAAGCTGTCGCTGCCGATCGACGAGACGCATCGCGGCGGCGCGTCCGACGGCAATTTCGTGGCAGCGCTCGGCATTCCGATTATCGACGGGCTGGGATGCAGCGGAGCCGGCGCGCACGCGCTTCACGAGCACATCCTCGTCTCCACCATCGCGCCGCGGGCCGCGCTTATGTACGGCCTCGTCATGTCCCGGGACGTACAGTCGGCGGCGTTGGGCAATGTCTCTGCCACATAGGGATCACCCATTGAGATCTTCGCCGCCGACGAGGTCGGCCGTCGTCGGCACTGGTCAG